>NZ_JBHVHF010000114.1:0-22608 GCF_042800315.1 Streptomyces sp. NPDC057638 | reverse complement strand
TGGCGAAGCCGCCGAGGGACCCCACCCGCCGCCGGGGGCGGGCGTGGTGGCGGCGGGGGGCGCCCACCCGCGCCTGGGCCCCCCTGGGGGGGCGGGGGCCCGCCGGGGGCCCCGCCCGCCCCCCGCTGAGGGCGGTGCTCACTTCTTGGGTGCCCAGTCCTCGACGTTCCACCAGGGGCCCGCGGCGAGTCCGTGGTCGTGCGGCTCGACCTGGGTGGTCAGGGGCTCCCAGGTGTCGTTGACGACGTACAGGTGGTCGATGTGGGTGAGGAAGGTGTACCCGGGGTTCTTCGCCAGCTCACGCTGGACGGTGTCGTAGGCGGCCTTGCGGGTGGCCTTGTCGCCGCTCTTGCGGCCGTCCTGGAGGGCCTTGTCGACGACGGGGTTGTCGTACCAGGCCATGTTGTTGAAGCCGTCCCCGGCGAGCGAGGAGGTCAGCAGCAGGTACTGGTCGAAGTCGGGGTCGCCGGGCGAGCCGCCGCCCGCGAGGACGGCGTCCTGCTTCATCCGGGGCTCGATGACCTCCCAGGTTCCGGCCTGGGTCTTGATGGAGATCCCGGCCTTCTTGGCGTCGGAGGCGTAGGCGAGGGCGTGGTCCTGACGGAGCTTGTCCCCGGCGACGTACCAGAGCGGGAACTCGGCGCGGACACCGTTCCTGACCCGGATGCCGTCCTCGCCGGGCTTCCAGCCCGCGTCGTCGAGGATCTTCCGCGCCGCCGTGAGGTCGTGGGTGCGCTCGGTGCCCCGGGTGAACCACTCGCTGTCGGTGGGCACGGGCCCGTAGGCGGGCTTCCCGGCGCCTTCGAGGATCTTGTCGACCATGGTCTGGCGGTCGACGGCGACATCGAGGGCGCGGCGCACGGCGGTGTCGCCGGTGACCTTGTTGCCGGTGGGCAGGGTCACGGTGCGGTAGTCGTAGGTGGTGGCGGCGTGGGTCTTCCTGCCCTTGTCGCCCTTGAAGCCCGCGGCGAGGTTGGGCGGCAGGATCGCGCCGTCGAGGTCGCCCGCGCGCAGCCGGGTGGCGCGTACGTCGTCGTCCTTGATGATCGCCATGGTGAACTTCTTCACGGCGGGGGCGCCGCCCCAGTAGGTGGGGTTGGCCTTGAAGCTGATCTTCTCGCCCTTGGACCAGCCGGTGAGCAGGTACGGGCCGGTGCCGACGGGCTTGGTGGTGAAGGGCCCGCTGTTGACGTCCTGCCGTCCGGCGATGTGCTCGGGGGCGATCGGCAGCACGGTGCGCTGGGCGAACGGCGCGTAGGGGTACTTCAGCGTGAAGACGACGGTGTCGTCGCCGACGGCCTTGACGTCCTTGATCGCGTCCAGTTCGGACCGTGAGGCGTTGTTGGTCTTCGGGTCGAGGATCGTCCGGTAGGTGAAGAGGACGTCCTTGGCGCCGAAGGGCTTGCCGTCGCTGAAGGTGACGCCCTGGCGGAGCTTGTAGGTGTAGGTCAGTCCATCGGGGCTGACCTGCGGGAGGGCGGCGGCGAGGGCGGGCTTGAGCCGCATGTCGGCGTCGAGGGCGAGCAGTCCGTCGAAGATCTTGGAGTTGCCGTCCTTGCCGAAGCCGAGCAGCGGGCTGAGGGTCTCGGGCTCGTAGGCGATTCCGACGACCGCCGAGGCACCGGCGTCCCCACCGGCTCCGGCGCCCTTGCCGCCACCGGGGGCGGAGCAGGCCGCGGCGCCCAGGGTGAGCGCGCCGGTCAGGGTGACGGCGAGCGTGGCGCGTATCGATCGGGGTGAACGTATCGACGAGGTCGAGCGGGTCGGTCGGGCGGACAAGGCTTCCACACCCCTACTGAAGATCAGCCGTTTTTGCGAACAGCACGCAATTAAACAGCAGAAAGGGGAACGGGGGTACCGCGACCCCGGCCCGTGCACCACCGGTCGGCGACACCGCCCCCAGCCAGCGGTACGAACGGTACGGAGATGGGGACCCTCGCAGGTCAGCACGGGTGGGTCGGGGATCGCGGGCGCACCCGGCGACAGCCCGGCGGCCAGGTCCATCCGGCCCGGACGCGGCGCCGTGGGGCGGGCCGCGCGCCCCTGCCGTACCAGCGCCCCCAGCCCTTTCCGGCCCCGCACATCACGATCCGGTCTCAGCCCCTTGCCCTCGGTCGTGGAATCGATTCCAATCATGGCTGAAACCCGTGGGCACGACGCGCCCACACGACCGTCAGGCCACAGGGTCGCGCGGTCACCCGATGGATATCCGGCCGCCCTCGTGCGGGGCCCGGCCGGTCTCTCCCTCTCCCCCAGGAGGTGAACGCGCCGGTGGCCAGCATCAAGGACGTCGCCAGCCGGGCCGGGGTGTCACCCGCGACCGTCTCGCGGGTGCTCAACGACCATCCGTCCGTCAGTCCCGGCGCGCGGGCGCGGGTACGGGCCGCCGTGGAGGCGCTGGACTACCGGCCCAACGCGGTCGCCCGGTCCCTGCGGACCGACCAGACCCGCACGCTCGGGCTGGTCATCAGCGATGTCCTCAACCCCTACTTCACCGCGCTGGCGCGCGCCGTCGAGGAAGAGGCCCGCGCCCTCGGCTACAGCGTCATCATCGGCAACGCCGACGAACGGCCCGACCTCCAGGACCACCACATCCGCACCCTGCTGGACCGCAGGATCGACGGGCTGCTGGTCTCCCCCACCGACGGCGGCTCGCCGGTGATGCGGGAGGTGGTACGGGCCGGGGTGCCGATGGTCTTCGTGGACCGCTGGCTGCCGGAGATCGACGTACCCGTGGTCCGGGCCGACGGCCGGGACGCGGTACGGGAGCTGGTCGCCCATCTGCACCGGCTCGGCCACCACCGGCTGGCCATCATCCAGGGACCGGCCTCCACCACCACGGGCAGCGAACGGCTCACCGCCTTCCGCTGCGCGCTGCGCTCCCTCGGGCTGCCGCTGCCCGAGGAGTACATCGGGCAGGGCGACTTCCAGGCCGAGAGCGGCCGCCTGGCGATGGAACGCTTCCTGGCGCTGCCGCGCCCGCCGGAAGCGGTCTTCGCCGCCGACAACCTGATGGCGCTGGGGGCCTGGGACGCGATCCGGGCCCATGGGCTGAGCGTCCCCGGGGACATCGCGCTCGCCGCCTTCGACGACATCCCCTGGTTCACCCACACCGACCCGCCCGTGACCGCCATCGCCCAGCCGACGGAGGAACTGGGGCGGGCGGCCGTGCGGGCCCTGGTCGAGCGTATCGACGGCACGGCGCCCCGCTCGGTCACCTTCACCGCGCGGCTGGTGGTCCGCCGCTCCTGCGGGGAGCCGGGCGGGAGGCCGGAAGCGGGCCCGGAGCCGGGCACCGGTTCCGCCACCGGTCCCGGGGCAGGCACACGATGAGCGACGCCGGGCCCGGCGTACTGCTCCGTGTCGAAGGGGTCCGCAAGACCTTCCCCGGCGTGGTCGCCCTGGACGGGGTCGACTTCGAGCTGCGCGCGGGCGAGGTCCATGTCCTCCTCGGCGAGAACGGCGCGGGCAAGTCGACCCTGATCAAGGTGGTCTCGGGAGCGCACCGCCCGGACGCGGGCCGGCTGACGATCGACGGGCGCGAGGTGCGGCTCCGCGACACCCGGCACGCCGAACGGCTCGGGATCGCCACCATCCACCAGGAGTTCACCCTGGTACCGGAGCTGACGGTGGCGGAGAACATCTTCCTCGGCCGTCAGCCACGCCGGTTCGGGCTGGTCGACCGGGCCGGGATGGAGGCCGACGCCGCCACGCTGCTGAGGCGGGTGGGGCTGGACGTCTCCCCGCGCACCCGGGTGCGGGAGCTGGGCGTGGCCCGGCTCCAGCTGGTGGAGATCGCCAAGGCACTGAGTCTGGACGCCCGGGTGCTGATCATGGACGAGCCGACCGCCGTCCTCACCGCCGAGGAGGTCGAACGGCTCTTCCGGATCGTGCGCGGCCTGCGTGACGAGGGCGTCGGGATCGTCTTCATCACCCACCACCTGGAGGAGATCGCCGCCCTCGGCGACCGGGTGACGGTGCTGCGCGACGGCCGCGGTGTCGGCCGGGTACCCGCCGACGCGGGCGAGGACACGCTCGTACGGCTGATGGTCGGCCGCTCCATCGGCCACCGGTATCCGCGCGCCGCCGGGGAGCCGGGGCCGGTGCTGCTGTCGGTACGGGGACTCACCCGCCGGGGTTCCTTCCACGACATCGCCTTCGAGGTACGGGCCGGGGAGGTCGTCGGGGTCGCCGGACTGGTCGGCGCGGGCCGGACCGAGGTGGCGCGGGCCGTCTTCGGCGCCGACCCCTACGACAGCGGTTCGGTGGAGGTCGCCGGGGTGCCGCTGCGGCGCCATGACGTGGCGGCGGCGCTGACGGCCGGGATCGGTCTGGTCCCCGAGGACCGCAAGGGCCAGGGTCTGGTGCTCGACGCGTCGGTGGCGGAGAACCTCGGCCTGGTCACCCTGCGGACGGCGACCCGCGCCGGGCTGGTGGACCGGGGAGCGCAGCGCGCGGCGGCGGCCCGCGTCGCGCGGAGCCTCGGGGTGCGGATGGCGGGTCTGGACCAGCGGGCGCGCACCCTGTCCGGCGGCAATCAGCAGAAGGTCGTCATCGGCAAGTGGCTGCTGGCGAGGTCCCGGGTGCTGATCCTGGACGAGCCCACGCGGGGCGTCGACGTGGGCGCCAAAGTCGAGATCTACCAGCTCGTCAACGACCTGACGGCGGCGGGGCACGCCGTCCTGATGATCTCCAGCGATCTGCCGGAGGTCCTCGGGATGAGCGACCGGGTGCTGGTGATGGCGGCGGGCCGGATCGCGGGTGAGCTGAGCGGTGCCGCGGCGACGCAGGACGCGGTGATGGCACTGGCCGTGGGGACGGCGGGCGCCGTGGAAACGTCCGGCGCCGTGGAGCGGACGGGGCCGCCCGGGAGGGCGGAGACCGCCGGGCAGACGGAGACGGCCGACGGGACCAGCGTGACGGGCGGGACCGACGGGCCCGCCCCGGCCGGCCAGGACCACCCGCCACGCGGGCGGCACCCCCAGCACCCCCAGCACACGACACCCAGCCCACGCACGGCACGGACGTCCGACGAGACCGGCACGCCCCCCGCGACGACCGAAGGGACGGACCCCTGTGACCACTGACACGACGGCCCCGCGCACGACGGACGCGGGTGGCGCGCGGGCGGTCCGGCGCGCGCTGCTCGACAACGGCGCGCTCAGCGCCCTGATCGTCCTGGTGGTGGCGCTCTCCCTGCTCTCCGGCGACTTCCTGACCACCCAGAACCTGCTCAATGTCGGCGTCCAGGCGTCGGTGACCGCGATCCTCGCCTTCGGTGTCACCTTCGTCATCGTCACGGCGGGCATCGATCTCTCGGTCGGTTCGGTCGCGGCCCTGTCCGCCACCGTCCTGGCCTGGCTGGCGACCTCGGAAGGGGTACCGGTCGGGATAGCCGTCCCCGTCGCGATCGGCACCGGCGTCCTGTGCGGGCTGGTGAACGGCGCGCTCGTCGCGTACGGGAAGCTGCCCCCGTTCATCGCCACCCTGGCCATGCTGTCGGTGGGCCGGGGACTGGCGCTGGTGATCTCCCAGGGCTCGCCCCTCTCCTTCCCCGAGCCCGTCTCCCGGCTCGGCGACACCCTCGGCGGCTGGCTGCCCGTGCCCGTGCTGGTCATGGTCGCCATGGGGCTGCTCACCGCCCTGGTCCTCAACCGCACCTATCCCGGGCGCTCGATGTACGCCATCGGTGGCAACGAGGAGGCCGCGCGGCTCTCGGGACTCCCGGTGACCCGGCACAAGCTCGTCGTCTACGCGCTCTCCGGCCTCTTCGCCGCCGTCGCCGGGGTGGTCCTCGCCGCCCGGCTGGACTCGGCGCAGCCCCAGGCGGCGCAGGGCTACGAACTGGACGCCATCGCGGCCGTCGTCATCGGCGGGGCGAGCCTGGCGGGCGGGGTGGGCCGGGCGTCGGGCACCCTGATCGGGGCGCTGATCCTGGCGGTGCTGCGCAACGGCCTCAACCTGCTGTCGGTCTCCGCGTTCTGGCAGCAGGTCGTCATCGGTGTGGTGATCGCGCTCGCGGTGCTGCTGGACTCGGTCCGGCGCAGGGCGGGGGCCGCCCCCGGCGCCGAGGCGGCCGGAACCGGCGCTCCGGGACCACGGCGGGCGCTGGTCCGCACGGGCGCCGCACTCGGTGTGGCGGCCCTGCTCGGCGGGCTCTCCCTCTGGCGCACCGGCACCGGCACCCCTGCCACAGGTCCCCGGATCGGCATGTCGCTGTCGACCCTCAACAACCCCTTCTTCGTGCAGATGCGGGCGGGCGCCGAGGCGGAGGCGCGGGCGCGCGGGGTGGAGCTGACGGTCACCGACGCCCAGAACGACGCGTCCCAGCAGGCCAGCCAGGTACAGAACTTCACCAGCGCCGACATGGCGGCCATCATCGTCAACCCGGTGGACTCCGGCGCCCTCTCCCCCGCCGTACGCGGCGCGAACACGTCCGGCATTCCCGTCGTCGCCGCCGACCGGGGGGTGAACGGCGCCGCGACGGCGACCCTGGTGGCCTCCGACAACGTGGCGGGAGGACGCCAGGCGGCGTCAGCCCTGGCGGCGGAGCTCGGTGGCCGGGGACGGATCGTGGTGCTCCAGGGCACCCCGGGCACCTCCGCCAGCCGTGAGCGCGGCCGGGGCTTCGCCGAGGGGCTGAAGGCGTACCCGGGGATCAGGGTGGTCGCCTCCCAGCCCGCCGGATTCGACCGGACCAGGGGTCTGGACGTGATGACCAATCTGCTCCAGTCGCATCCGGGGGTGAACGGGGTCTTCGCCGAGAACGACGAGATGGCGCTGGGCGCCGCCAAGGCGCTCGGCGCCCGCGCCGGATCCTCGGTGGCGGTGGTCGGCTTCGACGGCACACCCGACGCGCTGACGGCGGTACGGGCGGGCACGCTCTACGCTTCGATCGCCCAGCAGCCGAGGGAGCTGGGCCGGATCGCCGTCCGCGACGCGCTGGCCACCGCCGCCGGGAAGACGGTTCCCCCGCTGGTGCGGGTCCCGGTGAAGGTGGTCACCGCCGCCGACGTGGCCGCCTTCGAGCGGCCGTGAACGACGACAGAGGAGCCATGGCGATGTGTCCGAGGGACGGGTTCGACCTGCTGGTGGTGGGGTCGGCCAACGCGGATCTGGTGGTCGGGGTGGAGCGGCGGCCGGGAGCCGGTGAGACGGTGCTCGGCTCCGACCTCGTGGTCCACCCGGGTGGCAAGGGCGCCAACCAGGCGGTCGCCGCCGCCCGTCTCGGCGCCCGCACCGCCCTGCTGGCCCGGGTCGGCGACGACGGCCATGGCACCCTGCTGCTGGACTCCCAGCGGGCCGCGGGGGTCGATGTGACGGGCGTCCTGGTGGGCGGCGCGCCCACCGGGGTCGCGCTGATCACCGTCGATCCCTCGGGTGACAACAGCATCGTGGTCTCCCCCGGTGCCAACGCCCGTCTCTCACCGGAGGACGTACGGGCGGCGGCGGGCCGGGTGCGCTCGGCGCGGGTGGTCTCGGCGCAGCTGGAGATCCCGCTGGAGACGGTCGTGGCGGTGGTGGGGACGCTGGCGCCCGGCACCCGGTTCGTACTCAACCCGTCACCACCGCGCGCCCTGCCCGACGAGGTGCTCGGGGCCTGCGATCCGCTGATCGTCAACGAGCATGAGGCCCGGGTGCTGCTCGGCGACGCGGCGGGGCCCGACCCCGAGTCCTGGGCGCGGGCGCTGCTGGCCCGGGGCCCGCGCTCGGTCGTGGTCACGCTGGGCGCGGCCGGTGCGCTCTGCGCCGACGGCCGTACGGGAGTGCTGGAGCGGGTGGCGAGCCCCCGCGTCACGGTGGTGGACACCACCGGCGCGGGGGACGCGTTCGCGGCGGCGCTGGCATGGCGGCTCGGGCGGGGCGAGGACCTGGCGAGCGCCGCCGGGTACGCGGCGCGGGTGGGCGCCGCCGCCGTCACCCAGGAAGGCGCCCAGCCCTCCTACCCCACCCCGTCCGCCCTCCCCGCCCCGTGCGCCGGGGAGTCCGGCACACGGTGATGCCCCCGGCGACCCCGTACCGGGAACCGGGACCTCAGCGCCGGACCAGGGCCAGCAGGCTGAGTCCGAACATCACGACACCGAGGGGGTAGTGGAGCGAGGAGACCTGCGCGACACCGAGCACGACCTGGACCGTGCCGAGGGCGAGGAATCCCGACGCGTGCCAGATGGGCCGGGCCGGGCCGCCGCCCGGTTTCCACGCCAGTACGGCCGCGAGCAGATACAGCAGCGACGCCCCGTACATCACCCGGGCTCCGGCGTCGTGCAGCGTCGCGCCGTAGGACGAGGTGACCAGCAGTCCGGCGGAGACCGCCTGGAGCAGGATGGTCAGGGTCTGTACGGCGATGGCGATCCGCAGGACCGACCGAAAGGGCGGGAAGGGGGCGCCGCGCCGCGCGCCCGCCGCCGTCGTCACCGTCGTCTGAGTGGCCATGTTCCCGTCCCCTTGTCCGCCCGTCGGGCAGTCGATCGATAAGGTCTCACCCGTGCGACGACGCGGGCCCGCGGAAGGTAAGGCGAGGGGCGGCCGCACACCGGAGGGAGGGCCGGGACCGGCATGGAGGGGATGACCCGCGAGCAGCGTCGGCTGATCAACGTCGCCTACCGGTTGCTCGGTTCGGTGACCGAGGCCGAGGACGCCGTCCAGGACGCCTACGCGCGCTGGTACGCGCTGCCACGGGACCGGCGGGAGGAGATCCGCTCCCCCGGTGCCTGGCTGACGACGGTGACCAGCCGGATCTGTCTGGACCTGCTCGGCTCGGCGCGGGCCCGCCGGGAGCGCTATGTGGGCGCGTGGCTGCCCGAGCCGCTGCCCGACCGCGCCGAGTGGGATCCGCCGGGCCGCGGCGCCCTCGCGGACCCGGCCGACCGGATCGTCCTGGACGAGTCGGTGGACATGGCCCTCCTGGTCGTCCTGGAGTCGATGACGCCCGCCGAGCGGGTGGCGTTCGTCCTGCACGATGTCTTCCGGTACCCGTTCGCCGAGATCGCCGGTGTCCTCGGCCGGACGCCCGCCGCCTGCAAGCAGCTGGCGGCCTCCGCCCGGCGGCGGGTGGGCACCGCGCGCGCTCCGGTGACGGCGGCCCGCCGGGCCGACGTGGTGCGGCAGGTCAGGGAGGCGTGGCAGAGCAAGGACATCGCGGCCCTCGTCCGCCTGCTCGACCCGGCCGCCGTGATGACCGCCGATGGCGGTGGCGTGGCCGGTGCGGCCCCGCGCCCGGTGGCGGGCGGCGCGCGCATCGCCCCGTACCTGGTCGCCATCGCCGACCGGGCCCCGGGGCTCGAACTCCTGGAGCGGTCGGTCAACGGCGCGCCGGGGCTGGTGGCCCGACGGGACGGACTCGTCCAGACCGTCGCCTCGTTCGACGTCGCCGACGGGCGGGTCACCCGGATCTGGGCGGTCCGCAACCCGCTCAAGCTGCGGCCATGGGGGCGGGCGGGCTGACGGGCCCGGTCACGGCGGGCACCAGTGCTGTGGCGGGCGGCCGCCGACTCCGTACGGGATCCTCCCCCCCCCGGGTTGGGCCGGCCCGTCCCCGGCGCGGAGGCGACGGAGGCGCGGGGCGGCACCTCACGGCGGGGGACCGCTACCGCCGTGGAACCGTCCAGGACGCATCGGTGTTGACCTGCGCCGCGGTGGCCTGCGTGAGCTCCTTGTAACGGGTCGCTATCTCCTCGGCCCGGCCGAGGGGCAGTGGACCGCCGTACTGCTCGCCCCGTCGTGTCCGTCGCGCCTGGGGTCCGTACGGCGGCCCCGGGGCCGCGTCAGAGCTGCTCCGGCCGCGCGTCCCCCGGTCCCGTCCCGTACGTCAGCTCCGTCCAGAGATCGAGGAAGGCCCGCAGCGGCGCGCCCGGTCGGCCGGCCAGCCGCCAGGCGAAGACCTTCCGTAACAGGATGGCGGGCTCCAGCGGCACCACGACGATCCGCGGGTCCGCCGCGAGGACCGGACTCGCGCGTGACGTCAGGGCGACCCCGACCCCCTCGGCCACCAGCGCGACCTGGACGGCGACATCACTGGTCGCGTAGGCGATGTCGAGCCGCAGTCCCTGTGCCGCGAAGGCGTCCCGCACGAACGCGTGCGCCCCGCTGCCGGGACCGTAGCCGATCAGGGGGGAGCGCGCCGCCTCGGCCAGTGTCAACGGAGGGTCCACCGCGCGGCTCCCGGCCGGAAGCACGGCGACGATGCGGTCCTCCAGCAGCAGCCGCGAGCCGATGGTGTCGGGCAGGCCCTCCGGCGGGTCCGCGAGTACCGCCGCGTCGATCGCCCCCGTGCGGACCCGCTCCAGCAGAGCGGGACTGGACCCCCTGGTGAGACGCACACCCACCCCCGGATAGCGACGGTGGTACTCCCCGAGGAGCCGGGGCACGCGGGTGCCCTCCAGACCACCGACGGTGCCCAGCGTGAACGTGCCGCTGAGCAGGCCGGACCGTTCGGCGAACTCCAGTGCCGCCGCAGCGGCCGCCGCCAGGCAGGCCCGTGCGTGCGGCAGCAGCGCGGCACCGCCGGAGGTGAGGACCACCTGCCGGGGCAACCGCTCGAAGAGGGGCTCGCCCAGCTCTCTCTCCAGCGCCTGGATCTGCTGGCTGATCGCGGGCTGGACGACATGACAGCGCGCCGCCGCCTTCGTGAAGGACTTCTCCTCCGCCACCGCGACGAAGTACTCCAGCGTCCGCAGCTCCATGACCACGAGGCTAACAACTCCCCTTATTCCCAGATGTGTTGGCGTCGACAAGCCAGACGCTGTCCGGGCCGCGCCCCCTGCGGCCGTGGTCCCGGCGCCGCCCGTGAGGCATCCTGTCCCCATGCTGATCAGGGAAGCCGCCACGGAGGACTGGCCCGCCATCTGGCCCTTCTTCCATACGATCGTCGCCGCGGGTGAGACGTTCACCTTTCCGCTGGATCTGGACGAGGACCAGGGCCGCGACTGGTGGATGCTGCCGCCCCCGAACCGTACGGTCGTCGCGGTGGACGACGCGGGGGCGGTCCTGGGGACCGCGAAGATGAACCGCAACCACAGGGGCAACGGTTCGCATATCGCGAGCGCCAGCTACATGGTCGATCCGGACCACACGGGGCGGGGCGTGGGCCGTGCGCTGTGCGAGTACACCCTGGACTGGGCCCGTACGGAGGGCTACCGGGCGATGCAGTTCAACGCCGTCGTGGAGACCAACACCACCGCGGTGAGGCTCTACCGGTCACTCGGTTTCACGATCGTGGGGACACTGCCGGAGGGCTTCCGTCATCCGGCGGCGGGCTATGTGGGGCTGCACATCATGCACCGCCCGCTCTGAGGTTCCACGCCGACCACCCCACGCCGGGAGAATCCGCGCCCGCGCGCGGACCTCCCGACACCCCCCGCCCTCGCGGCCCTCCGCCGGATCGCGGCGTGTTCCGTGCGGAAGCGGTACCAGGGCACACGAGCCCGACGAGAGCCATCAGGCAGGATCTAGCGTGGGAACAGCTCGAACGTCACCGCCGGGACACCGCCGAAGCGTTCCGCGTTCGCCTCCGCGCTCGATGTGAGGAAGGTGCGGCAGTACCCCTCCGGGTCCTCGTCCGTCAGCACCTCGATATACGTACGGTGCGCCAGGAGCGAGCGCACCGAACGCTCCAGCCCCGGCCGCGCGTCCACCGCGTGGGTGGGGCGGGTGGATCCGGCGACCGCCACCCAGCGGACCCCGTTCCAGGGCTCCAGCCCCTCCCGCGCCAGCTCGGGGAAGATCCAGCGGTTGCCCGCGTCCGCCGCCGCGTCGAGGGTGGCGCGGCCGACGGCCCGGTGGTCCGGGGTGTTCCAGGCGGTGCCGCCCCAGGTGTCGCGGTGGTTGAGGGTGACGACCAGCTCCGGACGGTGGCGCCGGATCGCCGCCGCGATGTCACGGCGCAGTGCCGTCCCGTACTCGATCACCCCGTCCCGGTGGTCGAGGAACTCCACCGAGGTGACGCCGACGACCGCCGCGCTCTCCCGCTGCTCCCGCTCGCGCAGGGGCGCGCACTCGGCCGGGGCGATGGTGTCGATCCCGGCCTCGCCCCGGGTGGCGAGCAGATAGGAGACCTCCCGGCCGCCGTCGGTCCATCCGGCGACGGCCGAGGCACAGCCGTATTCGAGGTCGTCGGGGTGGGCGACGACCGCGAGCGCGCGCCGCCAGTCCTCCGGCATGGGGAGCAGCTGTTCGATCATGGGCGCAGGATACGGCGGCTGACAGACAAGCGCCCGCAGGCACACGACGGCCACCGGGCTCCCTGGCGCTCCCGGGCTCGCGCGCGCAAGACGCCCCCTCCGCGCGGGAGCCCGTCGCCCCGCGTCAGACCTCGTCGCGGACGAGGCCGATCAGCCGGTCGAGGACACGCTCGCCACCGGCCCGTACGCCGTCGTGCTCGTACTCGTCGGTGACCCAGGTACGCAGTCCCCGGATGGCGCGGGCGGTGCGCAGGGAGTCGGCGGTGTCGACGTACATGTCGTCGTGGTAGACGGCGGCGGCGACGGGGACCTCGTTGGCGGCGAGCCGGGCGGGGTCGTAGAGCGCGGGCCAGTCGGTGCGGGCGGCGAGCAGGTCGGCGGTCTCCCGCAGCGGGCGCAGCGCGGGGTCACTGGTGAAGTGCCAGGGGTGGATGGTCTCCCCGGTGAACAGCACGGGCGCGTCCCCGGCGAGTGCCGTGGCGGCGTCGAACGCGGGGAACTCGGCCCGCACCCGTTCGGCGGACCAGCCGGTGGCCCGCCCGCCCTGGGCGTAGATGGGCTCGTGGAGCAGGGCGTAGAGGGGGTGCCCGGCGAAGGAGAGCTGCTGCGAGACGGCCTCCTGGAAGGCGTCGGAGAGCTCGTGTCCCGCGCCCGTGCGGACGAAGGCGTTCTCCAGGAGGTAGTGGAGCTGGTGACTGCCGTCACCGGAGCCGAGGAGGATGCCGAGGGACTGGAAGGCCTCGACGGTCAGGGTGTATCCGCCGGGCAGGGTGGTGGGCTGCTCGGCGAGATGGGCCGCGATCCGGCGGGCCCGCTCCACGTCCTGGGGGTAGCGGGTGTAGTGGGCCTCCACCTTGCGCTGGATCCGGGGGTAGGCGGCACGGTAGACATCGTCGGCGTGGCCGTCGAGGGAGGGCAGTCCGCCGGTGATGAAGACCTCGCGCAGCCCTTCGGGCGCGGTGGAGAGGTAGTGGGTGGCGCAGAAGCCGCCGAAGCTCTGGCCGAGCACGCTCCAGGGGGCGCCGCCGGTCAGCTGCCCGCGGATCAGCTCGCAGTCGCGGACGATGCTGTCGGCGCGGAAGTGGCCGAGGTGGGCGGCCTGGGCGGCGGCGTCACCGACGGCGGGCAGGGTCTGGCGGTTGCGCGGGGTGGAGCGTCCGGTACCGCGCTGGTCGAGCAGGAGGACGCGGTAGTCGCGGACGGCGCGCCCGAGCCAGGCCGGGGCGCCGTTGAAGCGCCGGGCGCCATGTCCGGGGCCGCCCTCCAGATAGACCAGCCAGGGCAGGTCGTCACCCGTACGGCCGCCCGCGACCACCTCACGTCCGTAGACCTCGATCCGCTCGCCGTCCGGGGCGGTGTGGTCGAGCGGGACGGAGAAGTGGTGGTCGGTGAGGACCACGCCGGGCTGGCGGTAGGACGTCGAGGTCATGGCGGCTCCTGTCTGCGGACGGTGAACGCCCGCCCATGGGATCACAGCGGATTCCATGGGCAGGCGTGGGGGTCGGCCGAAGCGGCAGGTCAGACCCCGGTCATCAGGAGTGGAGCGGGCCGGGAGCCCTGACCGACCAGCCGGTCGGAGAGTCGGCGCGGCCCACCACCGGTCCCGCGTGGCGCGCCACGGGACCTGACCTCAGTGCCACAGGGCCGTGGGTCCTGGCCGCCGGAGCGCGGGTCCCGGCCACCGGGCCGGATGACCGCGTCACCGGGTCGGGAAGTCGTCCGCGGTGCGCGTCCGCTCGCGGATCCAGACGCCCGCGGGCTTGAGCTGCGCGGTCCCGGTCCAGGGGCCGCCGCTGTTGCAGGTGCCGGTCTTGAAGACGGCGCCGGTGCGGTTGTCGTCGGAGAAGTTCCAGTTCACCCAGCTGATCTTCTTGCTCGCCATCAGGTCGAGGAAGCGCTGGGACATCGCGAAGTCGTTGCTGCCCTCACCGGCGTAGTTCTGGGTGCCGAACTCGGTGACGAACATGGGGATACGGTCGGCGGCCCGGGAGAGGGCGTTGAGATAGGCCTCGCGGTGCGAGAACGCGTAGAAGTGGAAGGTGTAGAGGATGTTGGTGGCCCGTACCGGGTTGTTGATGACCTCGGTCTCGTTGGAGCTCTCGGAGACACCGAGGGAGGACCAGGCGCGGGTGCCGACGAGGATCGGGCTGTCGGGGTCCTGGGCGCGGATGACGGGGATGAGTTCCTCGGCGTAGCCCTTGATCCGGGACCAGGCGACGCCGCTGGGCTCGTTGGCGATCTCGTAGAGAAGGTTGTTCTTGTTCCGGTGCCGCTGGGCGATCTCCGTGAAGAAGGTCTTGGCACGGGCGAGGTTCACCATCGGGTCACCGGGGCTGAGCATGTGCCAGTCGACGATGGCGTACATCCCGCGCGCGGTGGCCTGCTCGATGATGGAGTGGACCAGATCGGTGAACTTGCGCGGGTTGGTCTCGTAGCCGCCCTCCTGGATGTACATGGAGATCCGCAGGACGTCGGCCTTCCAGTCACCGGCCAGGGCATCCAGGGAGGCGCCCGTCACACACTGCGGGTACCACTGGAGGCCATGGGTGGACATGCCGCGCAACTGGATCGGCTTGCCGTGCTGGTTACAGAGCTTGGTGCCGCAGACGGTGAGCTGTCCGTTGATCTCGGCCGGGGTCTTGGCCCCGGGCCCGGGGCCGGGGTCTCCGCCGGTGTCCACGGTGAGGCTGTCCACGTTGGGTCCGCCGCCGGCGGTGGTGGCGGTGGCCCGGACGGTGTTGGCTCCCGCCGTCAGGGCGGCGTCGACCGTGACCGTGGACCAGGTGGTCCACGCGCCGGTGGCCGGGAAGGCCCGTGCGGTGGCGACGCTGGTGCCGTTGACGGTGATGGTCATCGGCCTGCTGGCGCTGGTGCCGTTGGCGAAGCGGAGGGTCAGCGGGGTGCTGCCCGCCTGCTGCGCGGTGACGGACCACTCGACATAACTTCCGGTGGTGTTGGTGTAGTTGACGAAGCCCGAGCCGGTGAACCCGGCGTGGTTGGACTCGACCGCTCCCTGGGAGATGGTCGCGTTCTCGGCTTCGATGGTGGTGGGCGCGGCGGGCGCGGGTGTGACCGGCGCGGCGGGTGCGACCGGCGCGGCCCGCCGGTCCGGCGCTGGGGCCGCCGGGGCCGCCGTCGCCGCGGTGAGACCGAGGACGAGGGCGGCGGCGAGGGTGGCCGCTCCCCCGAGGGGGCGCGACCAGAGTCGTGGGGCTCTCATGGTGTGTCTCCCGATGCCTGGTTGTGGGGATCCGAGGACTGAAAGGAAACTTTCCTAACGAGAGAGAACCAGCACCCGGGACGCCCTGCAAGGGTCATGACAAGAAAATGATCGGCGGGTGAGTCACGGGCGACCCGCCCGGTGTGCGCCCCGCGTGAACAGCGCTCACCGTCATCGCGGGATCCCCACCCGGGCCCCAGCACCCGGCAGTTGAGGAGAGGGTTCCGCCGCCGCTGGGCCTCGCGGCACCACCCGCGTGTGCGGGTTCGACTGCCCGGAGTACCTGTTGGTGCCGCTGGCCGAGGGTCCATCCCCGCACGCGCGGGTTCGACGGTAACCGGGCCATCACAGAACGGCACGATCCCGGTCCATCCCCGCACGCGCGGGTTCGACGGCCTGTGTCAGGCCCGCAACCTTCCGTAATCGCGGTCCATCCCCGCACGCGCGGGTTCGACAAGGCGTAGACGCACTCCAGGCCGAGGGTGTCCGGTCCATCCCCGCACGCGCGGGTTCGACACTTGCTGACCTGCGGGTCTACCGGCCAGTAACACGATTTTGCTTCAGTTGCTTTCGGGTCCTCACGTTCCCCACGCCCTCGGCGACTTCGCTTCCTCCCACGCTACCGGTGCGGCTGCCGTCCTACTGCCAGGCCCGGAAGGACAGCTCGTCCGGCACGCACGCGAGGCGGTCTCCAGGCGGCGCCGAGGCAGGTCGCGCCCCTCGGCGGCAGGGCCTAGCGTGGGGCGGGTGATCCGGTTCGAGGATGTCGCCAAGGTCTATCCGGACGGCACCACCGCCGTGGCCGGGCTGACCTTCGAGGTCGCCGAGGGGGAGCTGGTGACCCTGGTCGGGCCCTCCGGCTGCGGTAAGACGACCACGATGATGATGGTCAACCGGCTGATCGAACCCACCTCGGGCCGGATCCTGGTGGAGGGGCGGGACATCGCGACCGCCGACCCGGTGGCCCTGCGCCGCTCCATCGGCTATGTGATCCAGCAGGCCGGGCTGTTTCCCCACCGTACGGTCCTCGACAACACGGCGACCGTCCCCCTGCTGACCGGCTGGAAACGGGCGAGGGCACGGGCGCGCGCCGCCGAGTTGCTCGATCTGGTCGGTCTGGATCCGGCGGTGTACGGGACCCGCTATCCGGCACAGCTCTCCGGGGGCCAGCGCCAGCGGGTGGGGGTGGCGCGGGCGCTGGCGGCGGATCCGCCGGTGCTGCTGATGGACGAGCCCTTCGGCGCGGTCGACCCGGTGGTGCGCGAGCGGCTCCAGAACGAGTTCCTCGCGCTCCAGGCCACCGTGCGCAAGACCGTGCTGCTGGTGACCCATGACATCGAGGAGGCGGTACGGATGGGGGACCGTATCGCCGTCTACGGACAGGGGCATATCGAACAGTTCGACACCCCGGCGGCGGTCCTCGGCGCGCCCGCGACGCCGTATGTGGCCCGCTTCATCGGCGCCGACCGGGGCCTGAAGCGGCTCTCGGTCACCGCGATCGAGGCCGACGACCTCGAACAGCCGCCGATCGCCCGGCTGGATGAGACCGCACGGGCGGCGGCGGCCCGGCTGCGCTCCGAACGGGCCCGGTGGGCGGTGGTCCTGGGCGCGGGGGGCGAGTTGCACGGCTGGGTGAGCGCGGACGCGCTGGCCATCGCCGGGGAGGGGGGCACGGTGGGAGATCTGGCCCGGCGTATGGAGGCGTGGGTACCGCTGGGGGCGCCGCTGAAGCAGGCGTTCAGCGAGATGCTCCAGCATGACGCGGGCTGGGTCGCGGTCCTCGACGGCTCGCGCTTCGTGGGCGTGCTGACCCCGGCGAAGCTCCACGAGGCCCTGCGCCGCTCGGTCGACGCGGATGAACGCGGCGTGTCCCGGGACGAAGTGGAGTTCGATTCCGTGTCGGACGCGTGACGGTCACGGCCGGGCCCGCGCGTCGGATACGGTGCTGGGTGTGCTGATCACGGGAGGGGAGAGCGCCGCACCGGGAACCGCGCTGCTGATCGCGGCCGCGCCGGTGGGCAAGGGGCGGCTGATCGACGCGAGTTCGGCGCTGCCCGCGCTCGCCGCGGTGCCACCGGGCGCCCTCACGGGGACCGAGGTGGCGACCGTGGTCGAACTGGCCGACCCGCTCGACCCGCAGACGGTCCTGACCCGGGTCCGCGCCGCCGCGGCGGCCCCTGGACCGCTGCTGCTCTGTCTGGCGGGCCAGCTCCAGCTCGACCGCAAACAGCGGTTGGTCCATCTGGCCCTGGCCCGTTCCACCGCCGCGACCCTGCGCTACACCGGACTGCCCTGGCACTGGCTCGCCGCCGAACTGGCCGTCCGCCGCCCGGGGACCACCACCGTGCTGCTGGACCTGGTGGCCGACGCGGACGCCTGGACCCGGGTGGCCGAGGCGGGTGAGCTGGGCCTGGGCCCCTCGGTTCCGCTGTACGGACGTATCACCCCACCGCCCGGACGACGGGGCCCGGCCACCCCCGAGTACCTCCGGGCCTGTGCCGAGATCTGGCGCAGCGGCGCCCGGCCGGACCTGGCCACGCTCCATGAGCATGCCGCCGTACGCGCCGGAGGCGAGGGCGTTCTGCTGCTCTCCGGCTTCGGCGCCCCCGCCCCGTCGGACACCGGCAGCGATGCGTGGGCGCCCGCACCGGCCCCGTCCCCTGCCGGTACGGAGTCGGCGAGCCCACCGCCCCCGCCCGGCGCGGCGCCGACCCCGAGGCCGGAGCCGGATCCGCACCCCGGAATACTGGCCGCGGCACGGGCCGGGCGGCACTCGGAGGCCGCGGCGGCCGCCGCCGCGTGGGAGCAACAGGAGCTGCGGACCCATGGTCCTGGCTCGCCGCAGGCGCTGCACTGGCTGGAGGTACGGGCCGATCTCGCCCGGCTGGCCCGGGAGCCCGGCCTGAGCTGTGAGCTGTGGATGACCGCCGCCGAGGCACGGCTGGCCCAGGCGCAGGCCCCGGACGACCTGGAGGTGGAGGCGGCCGTGGACCGGGCCCACCACCAGTGGGAGCAGCTCACCGAGATGGACCGGGCCCGTGCGCTGGCCCCCCGTCTGGTGGCGCTGCGGCGCCGGGTGCCGGGGCGTCAGCGCGGGGCCCTGCGGGTGCTGCGCCAGCGTCTGGAGTCCCTCCACGCCACCCGCTGACCCGCCCCCTCACCCGCCCTCACCCGCCGTCACCGGGCAGCAGGCCCTTGGCGGTCAGATACCGCTTCGCGACGGCGTCGGGCAGTCGGCGCCAGCTGTCGACCTGTTCGTTGAGGGAGGCGAGGTCGGCCGTGGTGAGCACGGTGTTCAGCCGGTCGAGGGCGCGGGCGATCCGGGGGCTCCCGGCCCGGGCCCGGTTGACGACCGCCACGATGTAGTCGGCGTTCTGGAGGTGCTTGTCATCGGCGAGCGTCACCAGCCCGAAGTCGTCCAGGGTGGCGTCCGTGCTGGTGGTGAGAACCATCTGGGCCCGGCCGTCGCGCACGGCCTGCTTGGCCTGGGTGGTGCCCACCCCTTTGGGGTCTATGCCGGTGACCCGGATGCCGTAGGTCTGCTCCAGACCGGGGGCGCAGTAGGGCCGCTGTACGCATTCGTCCCCGGCGGCGATCCGTACCGGTATCCCGGCCCGGCCCAGCTCGCTCAGGGTGCTGAGGTGGTGGCGGCGGGCGAAGTCGGCGCTGACGGCGAAGGCGTTCTGGTCGACGGCGCGGCCCGGGTCGAGGACCTTCAGCCCCCGGGGCGCGGCGAGCCCGCGCAGCGCGGTCATGGTCGCGGCGAGGTCGGGGGAACCGACGGGCGGCGCCCCCGGGCCGTGGACCTTGGCGTTGAGCCAGTCGGCGAAGGTGGCCGCGTACTCGGGGACGATGTCGAGCTGGCCGCGTTCCAGGGCGGGTTCGTAGATCTCGCGGTTGGTCACGGTGATCACTCGGGTGCGGTATCCGGCATGGTCCAGCAGCAGGGCGTACATCCGCGCCAGGAGGTCGCTCTCGGTGAAGCCGGCCGAGCCGATGGTCAGCCGCCGGCGGTCGCCGGGCGGGGCCGTGACCTCGCCCTGTTGTTCCAGGGAGGGTCCGGTGGCACAGGCGGTGAGTACCAGCAGGAGCATGGTGGCCAGAGCCGACCGGGCGCGGGCGCGAAGGGCGCGCATCAGGCCGGCTCCCACGGCCGTCGCCGTCCCAGCCGTCCGCCGAGCTCGAACAGCCCTTCCACGAGCAGCGCGAAGACGGCGACGAGGACCGCCCCGGCCACCACCTGGGGGGTGGAGGCGAGATTGAACCCGGCGGTGATGATCCGGCCGAGTCCCCCGCCGCCCGCGAGTGCGGCGAGGGTCGCGGTGGCCACCAGTTGGACCGCGGCGATCCGTACCCCGGCGAGTACGAGGGGCAGGGCGAGCGGGATCTCGACGGCGAGCAGCAGTTGGCGGCCCGTCATCCCCATGCCGCGCGCCGCGCGGACGACATCGCGGTCGACGCCGCGCATCCCCACATAGGCGTTGGTGAGCAGCGGCGGGATGGCGAAGAGCACCAGCGCGACGATGGTGGGCCAGGCTCCGGCGCCGCCGATCGGGCTGAGCAGCAGCAGGACCAGCACGGCGAAGGTGGGGACCGCGCGCCCCACGTTGGCGAGGTTCACGGCGAGGGCCCCGCCCCGGCCCAGATGTCCGAGGAGCAGGGCGATGGGAAGGGCGATCAGACAGGAGAGCGCGAGACAGACCACGGTGAGCTGGAGGTGTTCGGCGAGCCGGTGCCAGACCCCGTTCTCGCCCGACCAGTGGGCGGGGTCGGTGAGCCACCGCCAGGTGTCGGTGAGGACCGTCATCCGGGCACCGCCCGGGTCCAGGGTGTCGTGTACCGCTGGGCGAGCAGGAGCAGCAGGTCGGCGGCGACGGCGATCAGCACACAGAGCGCGGACGCGGTCAGCACCTGCGCCTTGAAGTAGGTGTTCATCCCCGCGTAGATCAGGTTCCCCAGGCCGCCGAAGCCGACGATCGCGCCGATGGTGACGAGGGAGATGGCCGAGACGGTGGCGATCCTCAGTCCGGCGAAGGCGGCGGGCAGGGCGAGCGGCAGTTCGACGGCGAGAAGCAGCCGGACCGGGCCGTAGCCCATGCCGCGTGCGGCCTGCCGGGTCTCCTCGGGCACGGCGCGCAGCCCGGCGAGGAGATTGCGGACCAGGAGGGTGAGCGAGTAGAGCACGAGACCGGTGATGACGAGGGAGGCGGACAGCCCGTACAGCGGCAGCAGCAGCGAGAACATCGCGAGTGACGGGATGGTGTAGAGGACCGTCGTCGCCCCGAGCACCGGTGGTGCGGCCCAGCGCCAGCGGCGGGCGGCCATCGCCAGCGGTACGGCGACGGCCAGCGCGATGGCCACCGAGGCGGCGGTGAGCTGGAGGTGCTGGACGGTGGCGTCCCACAGGACCGCCCGGCGGGTGGTGAGGTACTCGCCGCAGAGCCACTCATTGCGCGCCAGGCAGTCGTCGGGGGGCGCCGTCATCCGTCCATTGCAGCGCGGGACGGTGGGGGTCGCCCGTGGGCGGGGCCGTTCGGGTGGACCCGCGGGGCGGGGGCGGGGGCCGGTGGCTCATCCCACCCGGGCCGCGCCGAACAGGTCGTGGTGCAGATCGCGCAGCAACGCCTCCTCCCCGGGGCAGCTGCGGTCCAGCAGTCCGAGCCGCCCGGCGCGGTCGAGCAGGTCGCCGGTCTCTTTGAGGCCGTAGCAGTCGAGGACCGCGCGGACCGGGTCCGGGTAGCGCTCGGCGGTCAGCGGGCGGGAACGCCGGGGCGGGGTGACCGCGCGGCCCGTACCTGCCACGGCGGTCAGTTCCGGCACCCTCTCCCGGTCGGCCCGGTCGGCCCGGTCGGCGAGGTTGGCGAGGTTGGCGAGGTCCGCCACGAACTCGGCCAGGGGCCGGGTCGCGGTGTCCTGGCGGGCCCGGTCGCTCAGCCGTCCCTCGGACGGCGCGCGGCGCAGCACCCGCTGGCAGACGGCGGCGAAGTCCTCCGGGTCCATCCGGGCGAACTCGTAGGGGTTGGCGCGGGGGCGGGAGAGGTACTCGACCGCGACCAGGCCGCCGTTGGCGTCGTCGATATACGAGGGGGCGCCGCCCCAGCGCGGGACGACCACCGGGATCCCCCGGGCCAGCGCCTCCATCGGCCCGCTGGTGTAGGTGTCGAAGACGCTGGTCGCCCCGGAGACATAGAGGTCGGCCGCGCTGTGGAGGTCGGCGGTACGGGAGGGCTCCAGCCGGTGGAAGAGGATGACGTCCCGCAGCCGGGGCGCGAGCCGGTTGTAGTACGGCGGGTCGATCTGGGTCATGGACAGCACCAGCAGCACCCGGGGGTCGGCGCGGCGCAGCCGCCGTACGCCGTCGAGCAGCGGTTCGAGGCCGCCGTCGTCGAGGAAGCCGCCCGTGTGCAGCAGGAGGGTCCGGTCCTTGGGCAGTCCGAGGGCGTCCCGGCAGCCACCGCGGTCCTTGCGGCCCCGGGCTCCGTCGGGGGCGCGGACGGCCTCGGCCCGGATGCCGCTGACGTGGTGCCAGGCCCAGGCGGCGCTGGGGGAACCGCAGAGCGCCAGGTCGCCCGGGTGGGGGTGTTCGGCGGCCAGCAGGGCGTAGAAGAGGTTGTGCAGTGGATAGGGGTTGGTGTGGGGGATCATCAGCGCCGGCCGGCAGTGGCCGTCCCGGCGCATCAGATGGAGCAGCGGCAGGGACTCGGCGTGTTCGGCGACCACGACGTCGACGGAGGCGAGGTCATGGGTGGCCGTCAGGGCGGCGTACTGCTCCAGGAAGCGGGCCCGGGTGTGCTGGGCGGGTGGCAGCCGTCGTACGGGGAAGTGCAGGGTCCGTCCGGCCGGGTGGAGATGGCGGAGCCGGGCGGGTGAGTCGGTGAGAGCGAGGATCGTGGTCATGCGGGCTCCCGGGCGGCGGCCGGGCGCGGCGGCGCCCTGACGGAGGAGGTCACCGGAGCTGGGCCGGTGCTGACGGACGCGCCGTCCGGCCGTGGCCGGTCGGCGCTGTGGCGTGGCCGGGTCTCGCCCGGGAGGTGACGCCTGAGGGGTGGCAACGGAGGGGCGGTGCGCCCGTGGGGCTGGTCGGTGGGACAGTCCTGGTCGCCTCGCCGGGCCCTGGAGCGCGGTGGGAGGTGCCGGATGTCCGGGGGACGGGAGCGGGCTTCCGTCGCCGTCGTGGCACTCCACGCGGGGCACGGGGAGGTACGGAGG
>NZ_JBHVHF010000113.1:0-22659 GCF_042800315.1 Streptomyces sp. NPDC057638 | reverse complement strand
CGGCCGGGGCGGCCGTGCTGCGGCCCGGACTGGTGCTCGGGCACGGCGACCGCTGGGTGGTGCCCGTCCTCGCCCGGCTGCTGGACGCCGTGCCCGCGCTGTGGGACGGCGGACGGGCCCGGCTCTCGCTCATCGCCGCCGAGGACCTGGCCCGGCTCATCACCGGCCTGGCGCTCACCCCCGCGCCGCCGCCCGGGCGGATCTGGCACGCGAGCCACCCCGAACCGGTCCCTCTGGCCGCCCTGCTCACCGCGCTGGCCCGCCACGGCATCCTGCGCCGCCCGCCCGCCCGGTCCCTGGACTGGGAGACGAGCCTGCGGCGCCTCGAAAGCTCCGGCACCGATCTGACGGAACGTCAGTTATCGCTGTTCGCACGGGACTTCTGGCAGGAGAGCACCGGAGTGTGGGCCGCCGCCGGGCGCGCGCCGGGCCCGGGACCACTGGCCCGGCTGGAACGGGCCGCGCCCTGGTACCACACGGTGCTCACCGGACCCGGCGCGGCGGCGGCACCCCCGGCCGCGGGACGCCCCGCCGCCGTGACCGGGGGGCAGAGCCCGCCTGGGCCCGGGCCCGTACCCCCGGCCGTACGCGGGCACCGGACCACCAGCGGGCACGGGACCGTACGCGGGCACGGGACCGTACGCGGACGGGGGCACGGAACGGTGCGGGAGCCCGCAGCCGTCCCCGCGGCGGCGTGCGGGCCCGCACCTGTACGGACGGCCGCCGGGCCCGCGCCCGCCGCCGTACGGGAGGCCCGGCCCGGACCGGCGCGGACACGCGGCGGCGCGGCCGGGCCCGGGTGCCCGGACGGCGGCGGGGGTCTCAGCCGATGAGCGGCGCGCGGACGGAGGCGTCGGCGGACACCCCCACGAGCGCGACCTGCCACACCCGTCTGAGCTGGGTGACGGCGCTCTCGAACTCCAGCTCCGAACCCAGCCGGTTGCACAGATACGCCTCGGCCCCGCTGGTGAGGTACTCCACGAGCGCGGCGACGTCCTCGGGCACCGTGTCCGAGCTGAGCTGCCCGTCCTCGTGTGCCTGGTCGAGCAGTTCCCGTACACACGGCAGCCAGGTGTCCGACCACGCGGCGGTGCCGGGCCGCTCCCGGCCCAGCCGGATCGCCGAGCGGACCGAGGGCTCCTGCTCCATCAGTCTGGCCAGTTCGAGGGTCAGGTCGACCACCGTGCTGAGCGCGGACGCCGGGCTCTCGCCCAGGCCCTTCAGCGCGGTCAGTGTCACCTGCCGCCCCTCCTCCTGCACCGCGTCCGCCAGCTGGGCCTTGGACGGGAAGTGGAAGGTCACCGCGCCGATGGACAGTCCGGCCACCGTGCTGATCCGCGATAGTGACGTTCCGTCGTATCCGAAACGGTCGAACTCCTCGGCCGCTGCCTTGACCAGGGTCCGGCGCGTACGCACGGCCCTCTCCTGTTTCACCACACCGTCTCCTGAAGCGGGCTCTCAGTCGCCCGAGACGCGAGGGCCCTGATGCCGGTCGGTCGACGCACTCCTGAATGGTCCCGAGATGAACTGATGTCGTCTCTGTCAGGGTCCCAGAGTGTCGTCCGGTTCCCCCTCGTGGCAAGTCGGAGTTGGTCAAGACGCTGTCGGATCGTACCTGTTCGGCGCGGTCGCGGACGGTCCGTCACCGGCCGCCGCGGGCCCCCGGACCCGGCCGTTCCGGCGAAACTCCTGTGACGTGAGTGGCGTAACGGGCGCCCGCCAAGGGCAACGTGGCGAAGTGCGCGCGGCGACTCTCCCGAGTAGCAAAAAAAAGCGAGCGTTCGCTATCCTTTTGAAGGTCGGGCAGTCGCGGAACAGACGCGAGGGAGGGAACAGCTGTGGCCGTCGTCGCGCCAGCTGTGGCGAACACCCGCACACCGATACCGGTGTTCGCCGAGAGGATCTTCGAGTGCCTGCCCCGCGCCGACCAACGGCGCTGGGCCGGGGCCTACGTGGAGGGCTTGCTCACCACCCCGGGCAAGAAGACGGTGCGCAACCTCGCCGCCGCCGTCTCCGCCGCGCCCGCCGCCTCCCAGTCCCTGCACCAGTTCGTCAACGCCAGCCCCTGGGACTGGAACCCGGTCCGCGCCGAACTCGCCCGCTGGACCGAGGAACACAGCGCGCCCCGCGCCTGGGTGATCAGCCAGGCCGTGCTGCGCAAGCGCGGTGAGCACTCCTGCGGGGTACACCGCCGCTTCATGCCCGCCACCGGGCGCTCGGTCACCTGCCAGGTCGGCGTCGGCCTCTTCCTCGCCGCCCCGCACGCCGCCGTCCCCGTCGACTGGCGGCTGCTGCTGCCCGGCTCCTGGACCCGGGACGACGAACGCCGCCTGCGCACCCGCATCCCCGACGGCACCGGCCCCCGCTCCGCCGAACAGCACGCCCTCGACCTCGTCGACACCCGGGTGCGCTGCGGACGGGCCGCGCCCCTGCCCGTCGTCGCCGACCTCGACTCCACCAGCGGCGCCGGGGCCACCGCCCTGGTGCGCGGCCTCACCCAGCGCGGACGCGACTTCGTCATCGCCGTCCCACCCGCCTTCCCGGTCATGGTCGGCCGCCATCTGCGCGTCCAGCGCCCCTACGGCACCACCGGGCCGGGCGGCGCCGACGGCCCCGGCGGCCAGAGCCTGGTGCTCGCCGCGCGCGGCCTCTTCGCCTTCGACGAGGGCACCCTGACCCGGATGGAGAGCGTGCCCGCCCCGGACGGCGACGGACGCCACCACGCCGTCATGTCCTCCTTCGTCCGCCTGCCCCACGGCCCCGGCGGCGAACGCGACCAGCGCACCTACCGCCTCTTCGCGCTGCGCGCCCCCGGCGGACGCCCGCCCACCCGCATCTGGCTCACCAGCCTCACCCACCACCGGATGGAGCCGCTGCTCGGGCTGACCCGGCTGCTCGGGCGGAGCGAGGACGCCGTGCGCACCATGGCCGAGGACATCGGCCTGCTCGACTTCGAGGGCCGCTCCTACCCGGGCTGGCACCACCATATGACCCTGGTGTCCGCCGCCTACGCCTACCGCCGGCTGGGCGCCTGGCCCGCCGGGGCGTCCCACCCCCTGCCCGCCGCTGCCTGACCGGCCTCCCGGCACACCCGGACCCCCGGCGGCTTTGCCGTCGCGGGGGTTCCACCACGTGACCCGACGCACCCTAGAGTGAGCGGATGCTGAGACACACCTACGAGGGACAGGACTGCAACCTCGCCCGGACACTGGAGGTGATCGGCGAACGCTGGACGCTGCTGATCATCCGCTCGGCGCTGCTCGGCACCACGCGTTTCGACCGCTTCCTCGACACCCTCGACATCGCCCGCAACGTCCTGTCCGCCCGCCTGAGCAGACTGGTCGACCACGGCATCATGGAACGGGTGCCCTACCAGGACAAGCCGGTCCGCTACGAATACGGGCTCACCCCCACCGGACGCGACCTCACCCGCGCCGTACTCGCCCTGATGCAGTGGGGTGACCGTCATCTGCCGCAGGAACTCGGACCGCCGCGCCGGGCCGACCACATCGGCTGCGACGGGGTGATCGAAGTCCAGCTGCGCTGTTCCCGGTGCGGCCGCACGGTCCACGACGAGGAAGTCGCCGTCCGCAGCATCCGCTGAACCCCCGCCGCCGGCCCCGGCGGACCACCGCCCCGGCCACCGCCCCGCCCCCGGCCGCACACCCCCACCGCCCCCGTACGGCAATCGCCCGCGCCCCGCGTACGGATGACCGCCCGCCCGCGCCCACCGGCACCCCGCCCCCGTACGGAGACGGCCACCCCGCCCCCGTACGCGCGGCGCCGCCCGCTGCGCACGGACAGAGATGCCGCCCCCGTACCGGCCCGCCCACGATGACTCCTCCGTGCCGCCGTCCGCAGCGGCCCCCGGAGGAGGAAGCCCGTGCCCCTACTCGGCGCCCTTCGCAGAGTGCTCATGGCACCGTCCCTGGACGAGGTGAGCTTCACCGGCCGCGCCTTCAGCCTCGACCCCACCGACCGCACCCGTGCCCTCGAAGCCATCCCCCAGGCCGTGGTCACCGGCTTCGAATGGGGCATCGAGGACCGGGACGTGGCCACCACCGAACGCCGCCTGGCCCTCGTCGGCCCCGAACACCGCGGCTTCGCCTACGAGGGCGCCACCATGGCCTGCGCCATCCGCGACGCGACCGGCCCCCGCCGCCACCGGGTCAAGACCCTGCTGCGCGGCGGCGGCAGGGACCACATCTTCCTCAACTACATCGGCATCGGCTTCGCCATGGCCAAACTGCCCCGCCCGCTGTGGCGCCACCTCACCCCCACCCTGGACACCCTGGACGGGCCGGAGTTCTACCCCGCCCTGCGCTGGCTGTGCGTCGACGGCTACGGCTTCGACCGCGCCTACTTCTCCACCGCCACCTGGGTGGACGGCCAGCGCCGCGACACCCCCTACGCCTTCGAAAGCCACACCCGTCACACCGGCTACTGGCAGCGCGCCGTCGACCAGGGCACCGGCCGCGCCCTGTGGTTCATCCACGGCGGCCACACCGACCGCGTCGGCGCGGCCGTACGGGCCTTCGCCGCCGACCGCCACGCCGACCTGTTCAGCGGCGTCGGGCTCGCCGCCACCTTCGCGGGCGGCGCCTCCGCCGCCTCCCTGGCCACCCTGCGCCACACCGCGGGCCCCCACGCCGCCCACCTCGCCCAGGGCGCCGTCTTCGCCGCCAAGGCCCGCCACCACGCCGGGCACATCCCCGGCCACAGCCACAGCGCCCTGCACGCCCTCACCGGCCTGAGCGCCGACGCCGCCGCCCGCCTCGCCGACGACTGCGCCCCCACCGGCCCCGGCGGTGACCTGCCCTCCTACGAGATCTGGCGGCGCGCCCTGCGCACCCGCCTGCGCGCCGCCGGCCTGTTTGAGCACGCCGGGAGTAGACGCCCCGCCGGGGCCCCCAACTAGATTCGATTTACTGGGGAATTCCAGGGATTCGAGAGGGGCGGTTCACTGTCGTGTCCAGCATATTGGGAGCACTGCGGCGCCGAATGCTCACACCGTCCACAGCGGAGACGAGCATGGCCGTACGCGGATTCCATGTGAAGAACGCGGAGTCAAAAGAACGGCTGGAGAATATCGGTGCGACATTTCTCCGCGGATATGCGTACGCGGTGGAATCCAGCACACCCGCCGAGACCGGGGAACGGCTGGAGAGCGTCCCGCGGGCCCTGCGCGGCTTCGCCTACGAGGGCGCCGGCATGGGAGCGGCCGTCCATGACGCGCTGCCCGGCCACGGCGGCCGCCTCGCCGGACTCCTGGCGGGACACGGACGCCACCACGACTACATGATCTACGTCGGCGTCGGCTGGGCGATGGCCCGCCTGCCCCGCCCCCTGTGGCCCGACATCCGCGCCACCGACCCGCTGCTGCGCTGGCTCGCCCTGGACGGCTACGGCTTCCACCAGGCGTACTTCAAGACCGCCGCCTATGTGCGCACCCCCGCCGCGCACCACCCCTTCCGCTGGAACGGCGGCCACCACCACTACACCGCCCGCGCCATCGACCAGGGCATCGGCCGCGCCCTGTGGTTCGTCGGCGGCACCGACCCCGCCGTCGTCACCGGCCTGATCCACACCTACCCCGAGCACCGCCACAGCGACCTGTACGCGGGCGCCGGACTCGCCTGCGCCTACGCGGGCGGCGCGGACGAGGGCGAACTCACCCGCTTCGCCGACGCCTCGGGAGTCCACCGCTGGGCCCTGGCCCAGGGCGCTGCGTTCGCCGTCGAGGCCCGCGTCAAGGCGGACACCGCCATCGACCACACCCACCTCGCGGCCCGCGTCGTGTGCGGCACGACCGCCGAGCGCGCCTCCCGCGCCTGCCGGGACCTGCGGCCCCCCGCCACCGCGTCGGGCACCTGGCCGGCCTACGCCCTCTGGCGGCACGACGTCGCCGCCCACCTCGCCGCACTCTCCTTTGAACTGAAAGGTGCCGACCAGTGACGGTCACCAAGAACTGGCTCCGCAGGAATTCACCGGGAATGGTGGCACTCGTCCTCATGGTGGGTACCTTCTACGCCGTCCGGCTGCCCGAGTCATCGGCCGCCGACATCAGCAAACTGGCCAGGAACTTCGCCTTCGAACCCATGTCGATCGCGATGCCAGCCGGATTCGAGAAACAAGAAGTCCGCAAGGTCAACAAGGCCTACCAGCACATCGAGGGATGGATCTCCTCGGTCGGCGCCGGCATCGCCGTCAACGACCTCGACGGCGACGGCCTGGCCAACGACCTGTGCGTCAACGACCCCCGGATCGACCAGGCGGTCATCACCCCGGCCCCCACCCGCGGCGACGCCTACGCGCCCTTCGCCCTCAACCCCGCCCCGCTGGGCACCAGCCGCACCATGGCCCCCATGGGCTGCATGCCCGGCGACTACAACGAGGACGGCTCCCTCGACGTCCTCGTCTACTACTGGGGCCGCACCCCCGTCATCTTCCTCAACAAGGGCGACAAGAAGCCGCTCACCGCGGCCTCCTTCACCCCCACCGAACTCCTGCCCGGCAAACCCGGCCGCACCTACACCGGCCCGCTGTGGAACACCAACGCCGCCGCGTTCGCCGACTTCGACGGCGACGGCCACGACGACCTCTTCATCGGCAACTACTTCCCCGACAGCCCCGTCCTCGACCCGTCCAAGGACGGCGACGTCACCATGAACGCCTCCCTGTCCCACGCCCAGAACGGCGGCGGCGGCCACTTCTTCCGCTGGACCAGGGACGGCTACGAGAAGACCGACGGCGTCCTGCCGATGAACCTCAACAAGGGCTGGACGCTCGGCGCCTCCGCCGCCGACCTCGACGGCGACCGCCGCCCCGAGATGTTCCTCGCCCACGACTTCGGCACCTCCGCCCTGCTCCACAACACCTCCACCCCCGGCACCATCCGCTTCACCGAGGTGAAGGCCGACCACAGCGGCACCATCCCCAAGTCCAAGCAGCTCGGCCGCAGCTCCTTCAAGGGCATGGGCGTCGACTTCGGCGACCTCGACCACGACGGCCTGTACGACATGTTCGTCTCCAACATCACCACCTCGTTCGGCATCCAGGAGTCCAACTTCGCCTTCATCAGCGACGCCGACAGCCGCACCGACCTCAAAGCCCGCTTCGGCAAGGGCGAGGCCCCCTACACCGACCAGTCCTCCCGCCTGCGCCTGGCCTGGTCCGGCTGGGGCTGGGACGTGAAGATGGGCGACTTCGACAACAACGGCGACCTGGAGATCACCCAGGCCCTCGGCTTCCTCAAGGGCAAGAACAACCGCTGGCCCCAGCTCCAGGAACTGGCCACCGCCAACGACGCCCTGATCGCCAACCCCGTGTGGTGGCCCCACGTCAAGCACGGCGACGACCTCGCCGGCAGCCAGCGCATGCGCTTCTTCGCCAAAGACCCCGACAGCGGCCGCTACCACAACCTCTCCCGCGCGCTGGGCATCGGTGAACCCATCCCCACCCGCGGCCTGGCCACCGGCGACACCGACGGCGACGGACGCCTCGACCTGGCCGTCGCCCGCCAGTGGGGCGAGCCCGTCTTCCTGCGCAACGTCAGCGAGAACCCCGGCGCCCACCTGGGCCTCACCCTCACCCACCCCGGCGGCTCACCCGTCATCGGCGCCGAGGTCAGCCTCCAGCTGCCCGACCAAACCCGCCGTATCACCCGCGTCGACGGCGGCGGCGGCCACTCCGGCAAGCGCAGCACCGAGGTCCACATCGGCCTCGGCAAGGACATCCGCGGCCCCCTGCCCACCACCATCACCTGGCGCGACCGCGACGGGAAGGTCCACCAGCGGCAGCTGACGCTCACCCCCGGCCGGCACAGCCTGGAACTGGGCACCGAGTCCAAGGAGAAGTGACGATGAGCCCCACACCCCAGACCAGCGCACCACGCCACGACCCCAAGGTCGTCACCGCACTCCGCCGGTTCGCGATCTCCATCTCCGTCCTCAACATCTTCGGCTACACCCTCCTCGGCTTCGAACAGCCCTGGACCTGGCCCTTCATCGCCCTGGCGACCGCCTACTCCTTGGAGATCGCCCTGGAGTTCCTCGGCGCCCGCGCCGAGGGCCGCGCCCCCCGCTACCGAGGCGGCGGACCCAAGGGCCTCATGGAATTCCTCTTCCCCGCCCACATCACCGCCCTCGCGGTCAACATGCTCTCCTACGTCAACGACCTGCTGTGGGTCATGGTCTTCGGCGTCATCGTCGCGGTCGGCACCAAATGGGTCCTGCGCGCCCCCGTCAAGGGCCGCATGCGGCACTTCATGAACCCCTCGAACTTCGGCATCGCCGTCATCCTGCTGCTCTTCCCCTGGGCCTCCATCGCCCCGCCCTACCACTTCACCGAATACCTCGACGGCGGCTTCGACTGGCTCGTCCCGGCCATCATCATCACCCTGGGCACCCTCCTCAACGCCAAGCTCACCCAGCGCATGTGGCTCATCCTCGCCTGGGTCGGCGGCTTCGCCCTCCAAGCCGTCATCCGCGGCCTGCTCTTCGACACCTCCATCCCCGCGGGCCTGGCGATGATGACCGGCGTCGCGTTCGTCCTCTTCACCAACTACATGATCACCGACCCCGGCACCACCCCCTCCGCCAAGTGGGGCCAGATCGCCTTCGGCGGCTCCGTCGCCGCCGTCTACGGCCTCCTCACCGCCCTCTCCGTCGCCTACGGCCTCTTCTTCGCCACCGCCCTGGTCTGCGGCGCCCGCGGCGGCTTCCTGTGGATCGCCGACACCGTCGCCCAACGCCGCGCCGAGGAAGCCCTCGCCCTCGCCGCCCTCACCGAACCCCCCGCCCGCCCGGCCCCCGCCGCCTGCCCCTGCCCCCAGGGAGCCTGCGCCTGCCCCGCCCCGGCGACCACCCCCGCCGAGAAGGTCACGGTGGCGGCATGACCAGGATCGCCATCACCGGCATGGCCTGCCGCTACCCCGAGGCCACCACCCCCGGCGAACTGTGGGACAACGCCGTCACCGGACGCCGCGCCTTCCGCCGCCTGCCCGGCGTCCGCATGAACCTGGACGACTACTACAGCCCCGACCCCACCACCCCCGACACCTTCTACGCCCGCACCGCCGCCGTCCTGGAGGGCTACCGCTTCGACCGCGTCGCCCACAAGATCGCCGGATCCACCTACCGCTCCACCGACCTCACCCACTGGCTCGCCCTGGACACCGCCTCACGCGCCCTGGCCGACGCCGGATTCCCCGGCGGCCAGGGCCTGCCCAAAAAGCGCACCGGCGTCATCGTCGGCAACACCCTCACCGGCGAGTTCTCCCGCGCCAACGTCATGCGGCTGCGCTGGCCCTACGTACGCCGGGTGATGGCCGCCGCCCTGAAGCGGCACGAAGGCTGGGACGACGACCGCACCGCCCACTTCCTCAGCGACGTCGAGACCGCCTACAAAGAGCCCTTCCCCGCCATCGACGAGGACACCCTCGCCGGCGGACTCGCCAACACCATCGCGGGCCGCATCTGCAACCACTTCGACCTCAACGGCGGCGGCTACACCGTCGACGGCGCCTGCTCCTCCTCCCTGCTCTCCGTCACCACCGCCGCCACCGCCCTCCTCGACGGCGACCTCGACCTCGCCATCGCCGGCGGCGTCGACCTGTCCATCGACCCGTTCGAGATCATCGGCTTCGCCCGCACCGGCGCGCTCGCCCGCGGCGAGATGAAGGTCTACGACCGCCACTCAGGCGGCTTCTGGCCCGGCGAGGGCTGCGGCATGATCGTCCTGATGCGCGAAGCGGACGCCCTCGCCGCCGGACACCGCATCTACGCCACCATCGCGGGCTGGGGCATCTCCTCCGACGGCCAGGGCGGCATCACCCGCCCCGAGGTCAGCGGCTACCGCCTCGCCCTCCAGCGCGCCTACCAGCGCGCCGGATTCGGCATCGAGACCGTCCCCCTCTTCGAGGGCCACGGCACCGGCACCGCCGTCGGCGACCGCACCGAACTCACCGCCCTCATCGACGCCCGCCACGACGCCGACCCCACCGCCCCCGCCGCCGCCATCAGCTCCATCAAGGGCATGATCGGCCACACCAAGGCCGCCGCCGGCGTCGCCGGACTCATCAAGGCCGCCCTCGCCGTCGACCACCGCGTCCTGCCGCCCGCCATCGGCACCACCGACCCCCACGAACTGCTCACCGCCCCCGGCACGGGCCTCACCGCCCTGCGCCAGGCCCGCGCCTGGCCCGACGGCGCCCCGCGCCGCGCGGGCGTCACCGCCATGGGCTTCGGCGGCATCAACACCCACGTCGTCCTCGACGAGGCCACCGGCCGCCGCCGCGGCGCCCCCAGCCGCCGCTCCACCACCCTGGCCCCCACCCTCCAGGACTGCGAACTCCTCGTCGCCGACGCCGACACACCCGACGCCCTCGCCGACCGGCTCACCGAACTCGCCGCCTTCGCCCTCACCCTCTCCTACGGCCAGCTCGCCGACCTCGCCCACCGGTGCCAGCGCGACCTGCGCGGCCGCACCCACCGCGCCGCCGCCGTCGTCTCCTCACCCGAGGACGCCGAACACCGCCTCACCCACCTCGCCGACCGCGCCCGCACCGGCCACCACACCTACACCACCACCGACGGCCGCGGCTTCCTCGGCCACGGCAGCGGCCGCGCCCGCATCGGCTTCCTCTTCCCCGGCCAGGGATCGGGCCACGGCACCAGCGGAGGCGCCCTCGCCCGCCGCTTCAGCGAGGCCGCCGCCGTCTACGACCGCGCCCAGCTCCCCACCGCCGCCGACCCCACCGCCACCGAGGTGGCCCAGCCCCGCATCGTCACCGGCTCCGCCGCGGGCCTGCGCGTCCTGGACGCCCTGCGGATCGAGGCCACCCTCGCCCTCGGCCACAGCCTCGGCGAACTCTCCGCCCTGCACTGGGCCGGAGCCCTCGACGAGGACACCCTCCTCGACGCCGCCCGCGTCCGCGGCCAGGCGATGGCCACCCGCGGCACCCCCGGCACCATGGCCTCCCTCCACACCACCCCCGAGACCGCCACCAGCCTCCTGACCGGCACCAGCGCCGTCATCGCCGGATACAACGGACCCGAACAGACCGTCGCCGCCGGACCCGCCGACGCCATCGAGGAGATCACCCGCCGCGCCCAGCGCGCCGGTATCACCTGCACCCGGCTCACGGTCTCCCACGCCTTCCACTCCCCGCTCGTCGCCGACGCCGCCGACACCTTCGGCCACTGGCTCACCACCGCCCCCCTCACCCAGCCCGCCGGCCGCGTCCTGTCCACCGTCACCGGCCGCCCCCTGACCCCCGGCACCGACCTCGCCGCCCTCCTCACCCGGCAGATCACCGCACCCGTCCGCTTCACCCAGGCCCTGCGGGAAGCCGCCCCCCAGACCGACCTGTTCATCGAGGTCGGCCCCGGCCGCGTCCTGAGCACCCTGGCCCACACCGCCACCACCGTGCCCGCCCTCGCCCTCGACACCGACGACGAGTCCCTGCGCGGCCTCCTCCAGATCACCGCCGCCGCCTTCACCGCCGGAGCGCCCGTCGCCTTCGACCGCCTCTTCGAGGACCGCCTCACCCGGCCCCTGGAGCTCGGACAGGAGTTCTCCTTCCTCTCCAGCCCGTGCGAGCAGGCACCCCGCGACGTGCCCCCCGCCCCCCGCACCACCCCGCCCACCAGCACCGACACCAGCACCGGCACCGCGACCGGAGAAGCCACCGCCGCACCCGCGGCACCCGCCACCACGGACGGCGCCGGCACCTACGACATCCTCGCCGCCCTCGCCGCCGACCGCGCCGAACTCCCCGCCGACCTCGTCAGCCCCACCACCCGCCTCCTGGACGACCTCCACCTCAGCTCCATCACCGTCGGACAGATCGTCAACCAGGCCGCCGCCCGGCTCTCGATCCCCGCCGCCCAGGTACCGACCAGCTTCGCCACCGCGACCCTGGCCGAACTCGCCGAAGCCCTCGACACCCTCCGCGCCACCGGCGCCACCGGCGACGAGACCACCCTCCCCGTCATCACCGGCGCCGCCCCCTGGGCCCGGCCCTTCGCCATCGACCTCGACGACGTCACCCTGCCCCCCGCCGCCCCCGACGCCACCGACGGCCCCTGGGAACTCTTCGCCGCCGACGACCACCCCCACGCCGAAGACCTCCGCGCCCGGCTGGCCACCGCCCGCCTCGGCGCGGGCACCCTCGCCGTCCTGCCGCCCCACTGCCCCCGAACAGAGATCACCCGCGTCCTGGCCGCGGCCCAGCGCGCCCTCACCGCCACCGGCGACCACCGCTTCGTCCTGGTCCAGGACGGCCCCGGCGCCGCCGGACTGGCCAAGACCCTCCACCTCGAAGCCCCCCAGCTGCGCACCACCATCGTCCACACCCCCCTCACCCCCGACACCCTCGACCGCGTCCTCGCCGAGACCGCGGCCACCGCCCGCTTCAGCGAAGCCCACTACGACCACGACGGCACCCGCCGCGTCCCCACCCTGCGCGCCCTGCCCATCGCCCCCACCCGCACCGACACCCCACTGGACGCCACCGACGTCCTGCTGGTCACCGGCGGCGGCAAAGGCATCTCCGCCGAATGCGCCCTGGCCATCGCCCGCACCACCGGCGCCGCCCTCGCCATCCTCGGCCGCTCCGACCCCGCCACCGACCCCGAACTCGCCGCCAACCTGGAGCGGATGCGCGCCGACGGCGTCCGCGTGCACTACGCCCGCGCCGACGTCACCGCCCCCGACCAGGTCACCGACGCCCTCACCACCCTGCGCACCACACTCGGCCCCCTCACCGGCCTGCTCCACGGCGCCGGACGCAACGAACCCGGCGCCCTCACCGCCCTCACCCCCGACGACTTCGCCCAGACCCTCGCCCCCAAGGTCGACGGACTGGCCACCGTCCTGGACGCCATCGGCGCCCACCACCTCAAACTCCTCGTCACCTTCGGCAGCATCATCGGCCGCGCCGGACTGCGCGGCGAAGCCCACTACGCCACCGCCAACGAATGGCTGGCCCACCTCACCGAAGAGACCGCCCGCGCCCACCCCGGCCTGCGCGCCCGCTGCATGGAATGGTCCGTCTGGTCCGGCGTCGGCATGGGCGAGAAACTCTCCGTCATCGAAACCCTCACCCGCCAGGGCATCACCCCCGTCGCCCCCGACCAGGGCATCGACATCCTGCTCCGCCTCATCACCGACCCCGACGCCCCCGTCACCACCGTCATCAGCGGCCGCACCGAAGGCATCGGCACCGTCCGCCGCGACCAGCCCCCGCTGCCCCTGCTCCGCTTCACCGGCACCCCCCTGGTCCGCTACCACGGCGTCGAACTGGTCACCGAGGCCGAACTCAACGTCGGCACCGACCCCTACCTCGCCGACCACCACCTCGACGGCAACCTCCTGCTGCCCGCCGTCATCGGCATCGAGGCCATGACCCAGGTCGCCACCGCCGTCACCGGCGACAGACGCACCCCCACCATCGACGACGCCCGCTTCCTGCGGCCCATCGTCGTCCCCCCCGACGGCAGCACCCGCATCCGGATCGCCGCCACCGTCACCGCCCCCGACACCGTCGACGTCGCCATCCACACCCAGGACAGCGGATTCGCCGCCGACCACTTCCGCGCCCGCCTCCGCTTCACCCCCACCCCCGCCCCCGCCCAGGACGACGGACCCCACCAGGTCCCCGACGACACCCCGCCCGTCCCCCTCAACCCCGCCACCGACCTCTACGGCTCACTGCTCTTCCAAGGCCCCCGCTTCCAGCGCCTGCGCCGCTTCCACCGCGCCGCCGCCCGCCACGTGGACGCCGAACTCGCCCTCAAGGCCCGCACCGACGGCTGGTTCGCCGGCTTCCTGCCCGCCACCCTCCTGCTCGCCGACCCCGGCATGCGCGACGCCCTCATGCACGGCAACCAGGTCTGCGTCCCCGACGCCACCCTGCTGCCCTCCGCCGTCGAACGCATCCAGCCCCTCGCCCACCACGACCACCTCCCCGACCGCCTGCGCTACACCGCCGTCGAACGCTCCCGCGACGGCGACACCTACGTCTACGACATCGCCGTCCGCGACGAGAGCGGCACCGTCGTCGAACGCTGGGACGGACTGACCCTGCACGCCGTCCGCAAGAACGACGGCTCCGGCCCCTGGGTCGCCCCCCTCCTCGGCCCCTACCTCCAACGCTCCCTCGAAGACGTCACCGGCGCCACCATCGCCGTCGCCGTCGAACCCCACGGCGACACCCACACCGGATCCACCACCCAGCGCCGCCGCTTCACCGCCGACGCCGCCGCCCGCGCGCTCGGCACCCCCGTCACCCTCCACCACCGGCCCGACGGCCGCCCCGAACTCCAGGGCCGGCGGCATATGTCGATGTCCGCCGCCCACGGCCTCGGCGTCACCCTCAGCGCCATCGCCCCCACCGAGGTCGCCTGCGACGTCGAAGCGGTCAGCATGCGCTCCGCCGACGCATGGCGCGGCCTCCTCGGCGACCACGCCCCCGTCGCCGACCTCGTCGCCGAAGAGACCGGCGAGGTCCCCGACACCGCCGCCACCCGCGTGTGGAGCGCCGTCGAATGCCTGCGCAAGACCGGCGTCACCACCGGCGCCCCCCTCACCCTCCTGCCGCCCCGCAAGGACGCCTGGGTCGTCTTCGCCTCCGGCGACCTGCGGATCGCCACCTTCGTCACCGCCCTGCGCGACGCCCTGGAACCGGCGGTCTTCGCCTTCCTCACCCACGACACGCACCGCGCCGAAAGGCGGCCCTGACACCATGACGCATCACGACACCAACGCCGCCTACTACGAGTACCGGCACACCGTCGGCTTCGAGGAGACCAACCTCGTCGGCAACGTCTACTACGTCAACTACCTGCGCTGGCAGGGACGGTGCCGCGAGATGTTCCTCCAGCGGCACGCCCCCGACGTCCTCGCCGAGGTCTACGACGACCTCAAGCTCTTCACCCTCAAGGTCGACTGCGAGTTCTTCGCCGAGATCACCGCCTTCGACGAACTCTCCATCCGCATGCGCCTGTCCGACCTCGGCCAGACCCAGCTGGAGTTCACCTTCGACTACGTCAAGATCACCGACGGCGCCGAAGACCTCGTGGCCCGCGGCCGCCAGCGCATCGCCTGCATGCGCGGACCCAACACCCACACCGTGCCCTCCCGCGTCCCCGAGGCCCTCGCCCGCGCCCTGGAGCCCTACACCCCCCGCGGCAGGGCCCTGACCGGGCGGGCCGCGTGACCCACCGGGCCGCCACCCCACCCGGCGGACCACACCGGGCGGCACCCCGCCCCCACCCACCCTGACCCACCCGACCGGCCCCACCCCCGCCGCCCCTCCGGAAAGGCCGCCCATGAGCACCCACCCTCCCGGCCCGCCCCTGCGGCACCTGCCCGGCCTGCTGCGCAAACTCGCCGTCGACCGCCTCGGCATGATGCGCGACGCCGCCGCCCTCTCCGACGCCGTCCGCGTCCGCATGGGACCCAAGAAGCTGTACGTCTTCAACCGCCCCGACTACGCCAAACACGTCCTGGCCGACAACGCCGCCAACTACCACAAAGGCATCGGCCTGGTGGAATCCCGCGCCGTCCTCGGCGACGGCCTGCTCACCAGCGAGGGCGACCTGTGGCGCACCCAGCGCCGCACCGTCCAGCCCGCGTTCAGACCCGCCCGCGTCGCCGCCCAGGCCCACGCCGTCGCCCACGAGGCGGCCCGCCTCAGCGAACTGCTGCGCCAGCGCGCCACCGCCGCCCCCCACACCCCCGTCGACGTCCTCGCCGACGTCACCTCACTCACCCTCGGCGTCCTGGGCCGCACCCTCATGGAGACCCCCCTCAACGCCCACGCGGGCATCGCCCACGCCTTCGAGGCCATCCAGGACCAGGCCATGTTCGACATGGTCACCCAGAGCCTCGTCCCCGCCTGGCTGCCGCTGCCCACCCGGCGCCGCTTCACCCGCGCCCGCCGCGATCTCACCCGTACCGTCACCGCCCTCGTCGCCGACCGCGCCGCCCGCATCACCCCCGGCAGCGCCCCCGACGACGCGTTCGCCCGCATGATCCTCGCCGCCCGCGCCCACCCCGACCCCGCCCGCGGCCACCGCCTCCTCCAGGAAGAACTCGTCACCCTGCTCCTGGCCGGACACGAGACCACCGCCAGCACCCTGGGCTGGACCCTCCTCCTGCTCGCCCGCCACCCCCGGATCCGCGCCACCGTCCGCGAAGAGGCCCGCGCCGTCCTGGCCGGCGGACGCCTCCCCGACGCCGACGACCTCCACAAACTCACCTACACCACCCAGGTCGTCCAGGAGGCCATGCGCCTGTACCCGCCGGTGTGGATCCTGCCGCGCGTCGCCCAGGCCCCCGACACCGTCGGCGGCTTCACCGTCCCCGCCGGAGCCGACGTCCTGATCTCCCCCTACACCCTGCACCGCCACCCGGACCTGTGGGACGACCCCGAACGCTTCGACCCCCGCCGCTTCGACGCCGCCCAGAGCACCCACCGCCCCCGGTACGCCTACATCCCCTTCGGCGCCGGTCCCCGGTTCTGCGTCGGCAGCGCGCTGGGCATGATGGAGGCGGTCTTCGTGACCGCCCTGCTCACCCGCGACCTCGAACTGACCGTGGACCCGCGGCACCGGGCGAGTCCCGAGCCGATGATGTCCCTGCGCATGGGCGGGGGACTGCCGATGACGATCCGCCCGGTGACCTGAACACCCCGCACCCACCCGCTCCGTGCGCCTAGGTCGTGTCGTCAAAGTCCCGTCTGTCCGCCGGGCCCTGGCACGCACTCCCCCTGGGCCTCCGGCCCGGGGGTGCCCCCACGCCGCGTTGTCGTCGGTCGCCAATGGCCCCCTGTGCCCTTCGGGCACGGGTGGGGGTGCCCCCGGGCGGAGCCTGGGGGAGTACCCCCACCGCATTGACTCCCTCCTCCGCCTTGCGATCGCACGCACCAGACCCCGCCAGACCCTCCCCCTGGACTTCGTCACAGGGGGAGGACGACGCTACTTTGACGACACTCCCCAGCCGGAGCCGGAGCCGGAGCCGGCGCGCGGAGCGACAGGTATGCGGAGCGATCAGGCGTGCGGGTCAGCCGGTCTGCAGGGTCCGGACCACGGACACCGTCAGCACACCGGCCGACAGCCAGAACACCGTCACCGCCCCCGCGATCATGTCCTCGCGGCGATCCCGGTTACCCGCCAGCGGGATGCCGTAACGATAGGGGTCCATCGCGACCCGCGCGATCTGCGCCTCGAACAGATCCCGCTGGGAACGCGCCATCTTCATCAGCGCGTCCCGGGCTCCGTCCGCGTACTGCACGCAGTAGGTACTCATTCCGGAAAGTCCTTTGCATCCGTCAAGCCGGAGCGGATCCCGCTCCGAGCGGGGGAACGTCTCCACATCAGCCGGACGGACCCCGGAACCGGGCTCTGGCGCCCGATCCCCGGCCGGAGGCGGCGACGCCTCCCCGGACCGCGCACGCCACCCCGCTGGGGGTGCGCCGGGGACGCCCCCGGCGGTGCCCGGCACTCCGCCCGGCTCCTCCCGGAAGAACACCGACGGCCTCTGCTCACCCTCCGCCACGGTCACCTTCCCTCAACTCGCCCGTAGACCAGGATCTCCCGGTCTCCCGAGTATCCCGCTCTCGTCCGGTCGGCACGCTACCGATCCCGCCACCCCACGGCCCGCCGAGCGACGCCCGCAAGGCGGGCGCTCGGGAGCGTTCACGGGGCGTTCGGGGGTGCCCGCACCCGCCGGCGAGCCGCGAACCGGCCCGAACCGCCCGCGGGAACGAGCCGAAACCGCCGGCGGAAACGGGCCACGACCCCCCGACCCACCCGGCACGAACCCGCCCCGGCCCGCCCCGGACCACGCCCCGGCACCCACCACCGCGGCGCTCTCCTGGCCAAACCGCCCGACCCGCCCGCCACTCTGGGACATGATGAGATGTATGACCATGGACCCCTCCCCACGCGACAGCGTGACCGGTGGTGAGCCCGACGGAATGGCGAGCGCGATGACCGCGGTGATGGCCTGCCTGCGCCGGGCCAAACTCACCCCCCCGCTCCCGGCCGGCAGCTACGTCATCCCCGCCGACCGCGAAGGCGAGTTCTGCACCATCGAAGCAGTCCCGAGATCAGCCTGGCCACCCGGAGTCCGCTGGGTCGTCGAGGTCGTCCACCACCCCGACGTCACCTGGCGCTGGTACACCGGACAGCCCGACCGGCCCGGCACCTCCGAACACCGCGCCGAACGCCTGGCCGTCGTCGCCGAGGTACTGCGCGACAACGGCTATGTCGTCACCGTCGTCCCCCGCGCCAGCTGGCGCCCGGACCAGCGCGCCCTGCGCGTCCACCACACCCCCGCCACCCCCTGACCCCGCCACCCCGACCATCCATCCCGCCCGCGTCCGCACACCCGCACGGACCCGCCCGGCCCGTCACCGGCGTGCGGACGACGGCCCCGCCCACCCACCGGTGGACGGGCCGCCGTCCAGGTCCGCCGGCCGGTACACCCCCGGCCGGGGGCGACGACGGACCACGGCCTCCATGGCCTTCTGGCCCCGGCGGGACCAAAGTCCCGCCGAGACCTCACCCCCGCCTACCCCCGGGGCTGTGCGTAACGGACGTTGTCGATGGCGAACCCGGCCGGTTCACCAGCCGCCGCAAGCACCCGGAAGAAGGCGATCCCCTTCGCCTTCACGGTCACCGGCACGATCCCGGTCCGGTCGACCGACGCGCCCGCGATCCGCTTGCCCTGACGGTTATAGGCGTTGACCACGACCGAGTTCGGCTCGTTGATATAGCCGACGGTCAGCGAGAACTGACCCACCGTCCGCCCCGCCCCGCCCGCCCTGACGAACCGGCCCTGGATCCCGCCCTCGAACAGCGGCGACCCGGAGAGCACCGGCGCGGTCGGACTGGCGGCGTCCGGACTGATGAACGGCGTCCCCCCACCGCCCGCACCGCTGAAGACGATGCCGCGCGGACGGTACTGCCTCTCGATCGCGGTCCCCTCGGGGAACTCCGAGAAGGTGATGACCTCTTCCCCGGCCGCGGCGGCCCGGGCGGGCGCGCCCACCGCCGAAGGCGGCGGCGCGGCGGGACTGGTGGACACCACGGCCGAGGCCACCGGACGGGCGCCGTCCGCGGCGACCGACGCGCTCACCGGCGCCGCCCCTATCGCGAGGAGCAGACTGGACCCCAGCCAGGCCACTCCACAACGGGTTGATCTCATACGTTCTCCCCCCTGTGACCCGTCTCTCGACCGGGCCACAGACCTGAACGGTCTCAACACGACGAGGGTCCCGTCATCATGTCCCCGGTCTGTCCGCCCCCGCTCGCGAACCTGTAACAGACTCCGCCCCCCGCGCCCCCTCCACGGCCGCCCCCCGCGCCCCCTCCACGGCCGCCCCGCCCCGCCCCCCGCGCCCGCCAACCACCCGGTGACCAGCGCGATGTCACACCCAGGGCGCCACAGCGCACTCAGAGACCACCGGCGGTGCACACCACCGCCACAGCCAAGGAAAGGAGCCGGGGTGGATCCGGTGTTAACAGGGGCGCTCGCCGCCGTGGCCATCAGCATCGTCGGCGGCGCGGTACGGACCGTACGTCTCGTCCTGGACCGGCGGGCACGCGTCGAACTGGCCCGCATCGCGGACCGGGGCCTGACCCGCCGCGCCCGGGCCGCCGCACACACCACGGCGGTACGGGAACGATCCACCGGCCACCGGTGGACCAGCACACCCGCCCACCCGAGCGGAGGTGGCCCCGATGGACGAGGCGGTCAGCGCTGAGGCCGGACCCAAAGTCGCCGCGCCCCCACCGCGGAGCGACCCGGTCGCACTGCCCGGCCGGGAGGTCGCCGAACGCATCCACCAGGACCAGTACCCCGCACTGGTCCGGTTCCTGCTCCTCCAGGGCGCCTCCTGGACCGAGGCACAGGACGCCGCCCAGGAGGCGTTCACCCAGATGTGCGTCCCCGACCTGGCCGTCATCCACCCCAAGGCCTGGCTGCGCACCGTGGCCTGGCGCTCCTGGGTCCGCCAGCAGGTACGCCACGAGGACACCTGCGCCGACCCGCCGGAGGAACAGGGCCTGAACTGGCAGACCCCCGAGCACGCGGCCGAGATCGACGAGAGCCAGCGGCGGGTCATCCAGCTGCTCCTGCGGCTCCCGGCGAAACAGCGCGCCGCCATCGCCTGGACCATGGACGGCTTCACCGCCGAGGAGAGCGCCCGCGCCATGGGCACCACCCCGGCGGCGGTCCGCCAGAACCTGGCCCGCGCCCGCGCCGCGCTCAAGAGCGAACTCGGCCTGAGCGGAGCCCGCCCGGGCCCCACCGAAGGAGAGCGATGAGCAGCCCCGATCCCCGGGAGGCCCGGCTCGACGAGATCCTCGCCGCCGCCCACGACCACCTGGGCACCGTCATCCACGACCGCCTGACCAGCCAGGGCGGCCCCCCCGAACTCCGCGACCCCGACCAGGCACTGGACCGGCTCCTGGCCCAGAGCCACCGCGCCGTCGGCGACGCCGTGACCGCCAGACTCGCCGACCAGCACCACTCCAGCACCGGCCACACCGCACTGCACCAGCCCCCCTGGCTGGGAACACCGGGCCCGCTCCACCCCTTACGGACCCGCCCGGCGACCGTACGGCTCAAATACCGCCAGGACGCCCTCAGGATCGCCGAGACCTACTGGCCGCTGGACCTGGCGGCAACCCTTCAGCGGGCCCTCGCCCTCCTCGCCGAACTGGACACCCTGCCCGGCACCCCCGCCCAGGTGCGCCGCGCCTCGACCCTCGCAGGCGAACTGGTCCTCACCCTCCGCCAGGTGCTGCGCCTGCCCGAACCCCGCCGCCGCCCCGCCTCCCCGCTGGGCGCGGACTACCTCGACGAGGTCGAGATCCACCTCGCCAGCGGCGCCGAAGGCCTGTACTGGACGGTCGACGGAGCCCGCCAGCACATGGAGGAGGAACTCCGTCCCAGGATCCTGGCGGCCGCCCGCACCGCCGAGGGAGACCCGCTGGAGGAGGCGAGGTTCCTCGGCCAGGACCTCACCGACGATCTGACCGCCGCCTACGAACAGGCCACCGCCCTCTACCGCGCCATCGCCGAGATCAGGGCCATCAGCAGCGACTTCGTCGGCGCCGACCTGAGCCATGCCCAACTGGAGGGCGTGGCGCTCGAAGGCGTCCGCTGGGACGCCGCCACCCTCTGGCCCACCGGCTGGGAGGCACCCATCCGGCGGGCGTCCCACCCCGTGGGCGGAGAACAGGGCGTTCTCGTCATCGCGGCCGAACCCCGCCGCACCGCCGTCGCCGCCGACGCCTGACGCCCCCCTCACCTGCCCCCCGGCCCGCGCCACGCCACCGCCCCCCACACCGCCCGGGCCCTGCGGCCCGGTGGTGTCCCCGGGCGGAGCCTGGGGGAGTGCCCCCAGCACCGGACGCCGCGGGCCCCTCCCTGTGGGCCGACGGCGCTCCCTCGGGGACACGGCCTCCCGGGGCGGTACGCCTACGCCCGCCACTGCCCGCCGGTCATCAGGGTCTGCCCGGCCATCTCGGACCCCGTACGCCACGCCCGTACGACCTCCGGTGTGATCTGGAAGAAGACATACGAGGGATGGTCCTGGCGGGGATCCCAGCCGCGCTTGGCGGCGAACGCGTCGCCCACCGTCGCGGGCAGCTCCTCGCGGGGCACCCTCCGCGCCGAGCCGTGGACGAGGACCACGTCCCGGCTGTGACCGAAGGCGAGCCGCGCGCGGCCCGGGGCCCGCAGATTGCGCCCGGTCGGGGTGGTGTCGCGGGTGGCCAGCCAGACGGTCCGCCCGTCCCACCAGAAGGAGAGCGGCACCAGACAGGGCTCGCCCGTCGTCGCGTCGGCGGTGGCGACCCAGACATGGTCGTCCCGGACCAGGCGTTCCAGCGTGTTGTCCTTGCGCTGGCGGGGCCCGCGGGGGCCGCTGGGGACCGTGGGGCGGGAGTCGGCTGCTGTCATGGGGCGAGGGTAGGGAGCCGTACGCCCGGCCACATCGGGCCACCGCCCTACACCGGACGGCGTAAGCCCGCCCCCGGCGACCGGGCCGGGCCCTGACCTGTCCGGAGCCCGGCCCGCGGTCCGAACACCCCCTCTTCTGCGGTAAGATGATCACATCGCTCGCCCCGGTGAGAACCGGAAGCGGCGCACGCGTTGGTGGTCCAAGGAAAGACACCCCACTTCCCGTGGGGGGATGCAGGTGCGAGGCCTGCCCAGCGCTCCACCGTGAAGGCCCCGGAATCCGCCCAGGAGACCGGGGCCTTCACCGTTCCAGCGCCATCCGTGAACGGCGGACGTGCCGTTGGCCGGTCCGGCGTTCACGGCCCACTCCCGTACGCGTCCGGGGGGAAAGCGGCCCGGCCCCGGCCGTCACCAGCGAAGAGCCCCGGGCCCGACCGGGGAACGCGGGAAGACGGTGGGCGCCGCGCCCCGCCGGGGCACCGGGAGGAGCCCGGGGGAGTGCCCGGCGAGCGGAGCCCGCTCCCCGGCCTGGCTCGGCTGATCCAGCGCGAGCGCCCCGGACGCCGGACGGCCCCGGCGCACCCGGCACGCGGGCACCCGAGCCGGCGCGGCCCGGGGACCCGGCCCGCGCGGCGGCCTCCGGCGCGCCGGGTCCATGGCCACGGCCTCACGGTGCCCGGG
>NZ_JBHVHF010000112.1:0-22706 GCF_042800315.1 Streptomyces sp. NPDC057638 | reverse complement strand
CCCGGACGGACACTGAGAACGGCCGTCCGGGCGGCGGCCTTTCCCGGGAACCGCCCCGGGGACCCGCCGCGCCCGGGTCCCCGCCTGCCGGACGCCCGAGGGGCCCGGCCCCGCAGGTCCCCCGACAGCGAGGAACCACAGAGAGGACCCCATGGTGCGACTCCCCGACGCGGGCCCGTTGCGCGCCTCGGAACGCGACGAGGCGGTGGCGCTGCTCACGCACTCCTTCGGCACGCGGGACGAGGCCCGCGCCCATCTCCACGGGCTGCCGCCGGAACAGACCTTCGCCGTGCGCGGACCGGACGGGCTCGCCGCCGTGGTGCGCTGGGAGAGCGCCGAGATCGGGCTGTTCGGACGGCCCACCCCCATCGCCGTACGCGGGCTGATCACCACCCATCCGTCGGTGCGCCACCAGAGCGTCCTCGCCCCGTACGGAGAACGGGTGCTGGGACTGCTGCGGGACCAGGGGCATGTGCTGGCGGGCTGGAAGACGGCGGTTCCGCGCTGGTGGCGCGGGTTCGGCTTCGGCCCGTGCGCCGCCGTCCACCGGTTCACCGGCGCCCCCGGCCAGCTCAGCCCCGTCCATGAACTGGGCACCGGGGAGGCCGACCCGGCACCCGGGCCGGCCGAACTGACGGCGCTCCACCGCGAGTACGCGGCCCGCCGCTTCGGGATGCTGACCCGGGACGAGGACCACTGGGAGGTGCTCCGCTGCCCCGCCTCCGGCGATCTGCGCCGGGACACCGTGCTGTGGCGGGCCACGGACGGCGCGCCCGAGGGGTACGTCCGCTACCGCCACACCCGCGCCACCGGCCGGACCGGCGGTCCGGAACTGGTGGTGGACGAGCTGGTGGCGCTCACCCCCGGCGCCTACCTCGGGCTGCTCGGCTTCCTCGCCGACCACTCCACCGTCACTTCCTTCCGCTGGGACGCGCCCCCGGACACCCCGCTGACCAGCGTGGTCCGCGAACCAGGCGAACTGCGCCCCTCGGTCGTGGGCGGTGAGCGGGTGCTGCGCGTCGTCGACTTCGCCACCCTCGCCCTGCCCGCCACCTGCCCCGACCCGCGCGCCGCCGAGGGCCTGCTGCTGGCCGTCCCGGACGATGTCGCGCCATGGAACCGGGGCCCGTGGCGGGTCGAACTGGACGGCGGCCTGTTCCGCTTCCGCCCGGTCCGGGCGGCCCGGGTGGACGCCATCGCCCAGATCACGGTGCACGCCGTCGCCCCGCTGCTGGCCCGCCATCTCACCCTGGACCAGGCCCTGCTGGGCGGGCTGATCACCCTGCCGGGCCCGCTGGCCCGTACCCGGCTCGGCGCACTGCTGCCGCCGTCACCGCCCCCGTACTGCCCCGATGAGTGGTGAGGGACGTCCCCTGGCTGAAAGGACCTCCGCCATGCACCCCGACGCACCGCTGGACGACCTCACCCGGCTGGTCTTCGACGGCCGTTACGAGGAGCACCACGCCGACCTCGTCAAACTCCTGCACCAGGAAACGTTCCAGCACCGCCCGGACGCGGGTCCGCGCCCCGGCCTCACCGAGGAACGGCTGGCGCTGCTGGGCACCTACCTCGGCGACTCCGGTGCGCGGGACCCGCACCGGCTCTTCGCCCTCCATGAGTGGCCGGGCCTGGTCGACACCGCGCTGACGCTCCCGCTGGCGGCGCGCCACGCCATCGGCGCGGGCGGGACGGTGGAGGGCGTGCGCCGGGGGAAGCTCTGTGTGACCTCGGCGTCGCTGGCGATGGCGCGGGCGGGACTGTCGCTGACGGTGGAGCGCGCGGTGCGCGGTACGGGGGTGGTGAGCCGTACGGGGACGGGGCGCGGTACGGGGGCGGGTACCGGGGCGGCGGGCGGTGTACGGGGCGCCCGGGAACTGCTCGCGTCGCTGGCGCGGGTGTACGCGCTGACGCTTCTGGTGAACCGGGTGAAGAACCGTTACGCGGCGGCCCGGGCGCGGGTCGTTCCGGCGGCGGGGGCGGCCCGCGGGGCGTCCGCGTCCCCCTGGCCGAGACGCGACCCTGACCCCTCTGACCTCTCCTCCCTCACCCGCCACCTCGCCCTCCCCGGACTCTCCGGCCATAGCGGGCCCGACGGTGAACTCGACCGGCTGCTGGTCGTGACCCAGTCCCTGGGCGTACGCGCCGCCGCCACCACCCTCGCCGTCTGCCGCGCCCATGTGCCCGCGCCCGGCTCCCCGAGGGTGGCCCGGCTGGACGAGTGGACCCAGGCCGTCCGCGCGGCCGACGACGACCACGGCACCGATCTGGTCCTGGCCGCCCAGGCGATGCTCTCCGGCCGCGACTACCTCCCCCCGGTCCCGGCGGTACGCCCCCGCCCGGAGGAGTACGGACTCCTCGACCCGGCCTTCGCCACCGCCCTCCTCGCCCACCACGAACGCACCCTGCACGCCACCATCACCACCACCTCCGCCACCCGGCTCTCCCGTGGCGTCCCGCTCCAGGAGATCTGGTCCACCCTGATCGACGACGCCCTGACCATGGCCGAGGTCCACGGCACCCGGCTGGCCCTGGAATCCCTCACCACGGCCGCCTGCGGCACCCGCACCCCGGAGACCCACACCGCCCTGAGCCTGCTCGCCGCCCTCTTCGGCCTCACCGAGGTCGCCCGCTCCGCCGCCTGGCACCTGGCCGAGGGCTCCCTGACCCGCGCCCAGCACCGGGCGCTGCCGAGCGCGGTGGACGACCTGTGCGGTCGGGTGGCCGGGTACGCGCCGGTGCTGGCGGAGGGGTTCGGGATCCCGGCGTCGCTGGTGGGGTGAGTCCAGGGCACGCTTGACAAGTCCGCCGGAACGTACCTTCAGAACCGCGTCCAGTACGTGGGTGGGTGGCGAGAGTGAACGCCGCATCGAGACCCCGATATGCCAGCAGCCGGACTCGTAGCACGGGGCATGGGGTTTGGGATGGAGGTTGGCGCTGAAGGGCCGAGAGGTTGGTGCCGCACTCTCCTGTTGCCTGTCGAGCACGGATGTTGGCCTTCCAGGGCTGGGAGGATCGGTGTCATGAGGCTTCTGGTGCTGGGTGGGACGTGGCCCGGTTCGCGCCGCACCAGGCGGCGGGTGAGGCATGGGGCGCTTTCGAAGGAGGCGAAGATCCTCGCCTTCCTGTGACAAGCGATCGTGGTATCAGCGGCCCTCGAACGCCTTCGCCTCGGCCGCTGCGAGGGCGAGTTCCCAGGGGTAGTCGCGTTTTTCGCCTGGTTGGTTGGGGATGAAGCCGCCGTCGCCGTAGAGGACGGTCACTCCGGCCGCCCGCAGGGTGTCCACCGAGCGTTCGATCTGGGGGTGGGCGGCGTAGGCGGCGTTGACACAGGGCATGGCCACGATGGGGATGCGTTTGCCGATGCCCTCGGCCACGACCCCGACCACGAACGACGACGTCAGACAGAGCGCCCACTGATTGAGCGAGTTCGCGGTGACGGGCGCGAAGAGGATCACATCGGCCTTCGGCCAGGCATCGGCTTCCCCGGGTCGCTTGTAGTGCGAGCGCACGGGGTGTCCGGTCAGTTCCTCCAGACCACGGAGGTCGTCTCGCAGCCAGTCGGCGGCCGTGGGCGTCAGCCCGAGGCACACGTCCCATCCACGCCCCCGCAGGTCCGTGATGATCGGTGCGACCTGGAGGACGGGAGGCGCGGCGCTCCCGAAGAGATACATCGTCGGCATGCTCACATCCGACCACATCCCACCCGGGTGGATTGGTGGCGAAGGCACGTCCAGGGCCGCGACGCGTGGGTACCGTCCAGATGACGAGTCCGGAATGGAGTTGGTCATGCCTTTCCCTGACGGAGATCACACCGGTGCGCGTATCAAGGAGCAGAGGCGGCTGGCCCGGCTCACACAGCGCGAACTCGCCGCGCGCCTGCCGTACTCCTACAGCCTTCTCAACCAGGTGGAGTGTGGCGCGCGTCCCGCCACCGCCGACTTCGTCACGGCCGTCGCACGCGCGCTCCGTATCGAGGCAGCCGTTCTGACGGGCTCACCCTCAGACCACCAGATGGACCGGCTCGGTCTTCTGGTACGCCCGATCCGCCACGCCCTCGACATGTACGACCTGGGCCCTGTGGACGGTCTTACCGTCCGCGATGCCGCGACGCTCGTCACCGAGGCGGACCGAGTCTGCCAGCAGGTCCGGGCCACTCACCTCAGGCGAGCCGCGCGGACACTGCCGGACCTCATCGTGGAACTGACGCACACCGCGGCAACGGCTCCGACCACGGACGTGTGGCGGGCGCTGGCGTCGGCGTACCGTACCGCTGCCGACACCGCATTGAAGCTGGGCTATCTGGATCTGTCCCGTCTCGCGCTGGACCGGATGCACTGGGCGGCGGAGCGGGCGTCTGACCCGTGCCTCGCGGCGATCCGTCAGTACAAGCGTGCCCTGCTCTCCCCGGACAGCGGCTACGACACCGGATTGCGGCTCATCGCGATCGGCCATCAGCTTCTCGCGGGCGAGACTTCCCGCGAGGCACTGGCAGTCGCCGGGCAACTGCACCTGGGAGGCGCCGCACTCGCCGCCCGTGTCACCGATGCCACCGCCGTGGGGCACCACATCGCCGAGGCGCGTACCTACGCGTCGAGGGTTGGAGGGGAGGCCGGAGAGATCCACTGGCTGTCATTCGGCCAGCGGAACACGGACCTGCACGCCTTCGGCGCCGCTCTTGTCATGAGGCAGTGGGACAACGCTCTGTCCCAGGCCCGGGCCATCGCCCTGCCCGCATCGACCCTGATCAGCCGCAAGGCCCGATTCCTGATCGACCGGGCGCGAGTGGAGATGGAGACCGGGCATCTGGACGCCGCCCTGAAGCACGCGGCGACCGCCCGGCGAGTGGCGCCGGAACAGACACGGCATTACCCGGGAACCCGGGAGACCATCAGCGGACTGGTGCACCTCTCGCGCCGGACACCGGACACCCTGGGGCACATGGCCCGGTGGATCGGCCTCTGACGCGCTCGCAACACTCACGAATCCGTGAGCGTAAGGCGGGCTGATCGCCTCCACTCTGGTCGCACCTGACCAGCAGCCGGAGGTGCACCTATGCCACCCGATGCGGAACCCCCACCCGATCCCGCGACCAGTGCCGAGGGGGAGACCGGTACCCCACCATCCGTGAGCGAGTCCCCGCTTCCGCGCTCCTTGCGGGAGCGAGCGCGGGAGATCGAAGCGGAGCATGCGCACGGGTGGTTGCCGTGAGGCGGCTCTGGGTGTGGCTCGTGCTCGCGCTGGGGTCGGCGGAGGAGCGGCTGGGGCTCGGTTTCGAGCTGCTGCGGCTGCGGTGGGACGCCGACTGTGTGGACGAGTGGAGTTGGAGGCTGGCGGCTGAGGCGCGTCAGGCCCGGTTGGACGCCGAGTTGGAGCGGTTGCTGGAGGACGGTGGTCCGGCGTGAGTGGGCCACCGGTCTCGTATCTCTGTTATGTGCTGGCCGAAGGGCCCGTGCACGGGAGGGGGGCCGTGCTCCCGTACATCCTCGACACCATGCGGACGCGGTCGCGGGAGACCGCGCTGGTGTGGTTGCGGCAGCGGGCGCGGTGGGTCGCGGACCGGTTGGATCCGGATCCGGCCGTGTCGCCGTGGGTCACTGAGCTGATGCGGATGGGGCGGGTGCCGGTGCCGGACGCGCCCACGGAGATCCGGATCTGGTGTGACGACCCCGCCGAAGAACGGGCGGCCTTCGCGCGGCTGGAGCAGGGGGTGGCGGTGTCCGTGGTCGTACCGGACGGGCCCGACCGGTACACCCTCGCGATCTGTCCGCAGCGCGCTCGCGTTCTGCTCGTCATGCCGAACTTCCCCCTACAGCACCGGAGGCGGTGAGCCGTGCCCCGTACCGGACGTGACCACGTCCTCGCGACGCGGACGAGCGTGATCGACCGCTACCGCCAGGGCGAGACCCTCAAGGCGCTCGCCGCCGAATACCGCGTCTCCGACGCGTGGCTGAAGAAGCAACTGACCCGCTGGGAGGTGCCCGTACGCGACGTACGCGCCGCCCGTATCCTCCGCGCACAACCCAAGGAACCCTCCATGGACGAACAGCCCACCACCTGCCAGACCTGCGACGATCTCGTGGCCGCCGAACGCTCGGCCCGCACCACCCACGACCACTCCCGCGCCACCGACGCCCGCGTCCTCCTCCGCCGCCACATGGACACCGACCACCGCCCCGGCCGCCAGTAGCCGCTCACCCCTGACGCGGTACCCGCACCACACCCTCCTGGATCACCGAGATCGCGAGCTGTCCGTCCTGGGTGTAGATCCGGGCCTGGCCCAGGCCACGGCCGCCGGAGGCGGTCGGGGACTCCTGGTCGTAGAGGAGCCAGGCGTCGGCGCGGAAGGGGCGGTGGAACCACATGGCGTGGTCGAGGGAGGCGCCGACGACGTCGCCGACGGCCCAGCCGCCCCGGCCGTGGGCGAGGAGGACCGAGTCCAGCAGGGTCATGTCGGAGACGTAGGTCGCCAGGCAGACATGGAGGAGCGGGTCGTCGCCCAGGCGGCCGTTGGCGCGGAACCAGACCTGGGAGCGCGGGGGGCGGGGGCGGCCCACGGTGGCGTACGGCGGGGGGTCGACATGGCGCAGGTCGATCGCCGCGCGGGCGTCCAGCAGGCGCAGGGCGGTGTCGCGCGGGACGTGGTCGGCGGTGTAGGCGGGGAGGGACTCGGCCGCCGTGGGGAGGGTCTCCGGGGGCGGGGCGGGCGGCATCGCGGTCTGGTGCTCCAGGCCCTCCTCGTACCGCTGGAAGGAGCTGGTGAGGTGGAAGATGGCGCGGCCGTGCTGGACCGCGACGACCCGGCGGGTGGAGAAGGAGAGGCCGTCGCGGATGCGGTCGACGGTGTAGACGATCGGCGCGCCGGGGTCGCCGGTGCGCAGGAAGTACGCGTGCAGGGAGTGCGCCGCGCGGTCGTCGGGGACCGTGCGGCCCGCCGCGACCAGGGCCTGGGCGGCGACCTGGCCGCCGAAGACGCGCGGGATCACGGCCGCGCGGGAGCGGCCACGGAAGATGTCCCGCTCGATCCGCTCCAGGTCGAGCAGATCGAGCAGGTCGTCGAGTGCGGACGTCAAGGCCGTTACAGCCCCATGGACTTGGCGATGATCGACTTCATCACCTCGCTGGTGCCGCCGTAGATCCGGTTGACCCGGTTGTCGGCGTAGAGGCGGGCGATGGGGTACTCGTTCATATAGCCGTAGCCGCCGTGGAGCTGGAGGCAGCGGTCGATGACGCGGTGGGCGACCTCGGTGCAGAACAGCTTGGCGGAGGCGGCCTCGGCGGCGGTCAGTTCCCCGGCGTCATGGGCGTCGAGGGCGCGGTCCACGACCGCCTCCGCCGCGTCCACCTCGGCCTTGCAGGCGGCGAGTTCGAACTTGGTGTTCTGGAAGGACGCCACCGACTGCCCGAAGACGGTCCGGTCCGTGACGTACGCCTGGGTGAAGGCGATGGCGGCCCTGGACTGCGCGTAGGAGCCGACCGCGATGGCGAGACGCTCCTGGGGGAGGTTCTGCCCCAGGTAGGAGAAGCCCTGGTGTTCCTCGCCCAGCAGGTCGGCGACCGGGACCTTGACGTCGGTGAAGGAGAGTTCGGCGGTGTCGGAGGTGCGCAGGCCCAGCTTGTCGAGCTTGCGGCCGACGGCGTACCCGTCGAGGGAGGCGTCGACGACGAAGAGGGAGATGCCGTGGCGGCGGTTCTCGGACGACTGCGGCGCGGTACGGGCGCAGACGATCACCCGGTCGGCGTGGACCCCGCCCGTGATGAAGGTCTTCGCGCCGTTGAGGACGTAGTGGGTGCCGTCGGCGGAGAGCTTCGCCGTGGTCTTCATCCCCGCCAGGTCCGAGCCGGTGCCGGGCTCGGTCATCGCGATGGCGTACATCGCCGCGCCCGAGACGAAGTCCGGCAGCCAGCGCTTCTTCTGGTCCTCGGTGCCGTACGCGAGGAGGTAGGGCAGACAGAGCGCCGTGTGCACGCTGGAGCCGCCGAAGGAGACCCCGGCGCGGGCGACCTCCTCCGAGATCACCGCCTGGAACTTGAACGACTCCTCGCCCGCGCCGCCGTACTCCTCCGGCACCTCGATACCGAAGATCCCCAGCTCTCCGAGCTTGCGGTAGAAGTCGCGCGGCACCTGGCCCTGTGCGTACCACGTGTCGTAGACCGGGACGACCTCGGACTCGATGAAGGCGCGGATCGTCTCCCGGAACGCCTCGTGGTCCTCGTCGTAAACACTGCGGCGCACGAACGCCTCCCTGGATCGGTGCCGATGGCGGGTGACTGCGTATCTCTGGGGCTCTGGGGTCGCTGCGGGATCTGAGGTCTCTGCGTGCCCGGGGTCCGGGCGGGCCGGTGTCCGTGTGGGGCGGAGGCCGGGGCCGGGGTGCCGGGGGTGGCGGTGCCACCGAGGGCGACCCAGGGCTAAGCGCTTGCTCAGTTGAACAAGTTACCGATTAGTCATACCGGTGTCCAGGGAAATCCGATGGCCGGAAAACGGTGGTGGGGTGGGGGTGTGCGTGGGGGTGCGGAGCCCGTGTCCGCCGTGGGGACGCCTCGTGGGCGGGGCGTACGGGAGTGCCGGGCCTGCCCGGGAGGGCGTACGGGAGTGCCGGGGCCCGCACGGGCCGGAGCGTACGGAAGTACCGGGCCCGCACGGGCCGGGAGCCGCGCCGCCGGGCTCGCGGACGCGTCGCGTCACGCCCCCGTCCGCAGCGCGAACCACAGCTCCATCCGGATGTCCGCGTCGTCCAGGTCGAGGCCCAGCAGCGTCCCGCAGCGCGCGATCCGCTGGCGGACGGTGTTGCGGTGGACGCCGAGTTCCGCCGCCGTGCGGTCCCAGCCGCCGTGGTGGGAGAGCCAGGCGCGCAGGGTCTCGGTCAGGGCCGGGGCGTCGGCGAGCGGGGCCAGCCGGGAGCGGGCGTGGGCGGCGGCCTCCGCCGGGTCCACCAGCGCGGCGAAGCCGCCCGGGGTGTGGTGCACCAGCGGGGTGCGGCCGGCGGCGGCGCGGCGCAGGGCGCGGGCGGCCTGGGCGTCGGCGAGGGGGAGTTGGGCGGCCGGGGCCGGGGCGCTGACACCGAGCTGCCAGCCCGGGACCGGGGCCGGCGTGCGGGACTCCGGGACGAGGACGCGCACGACGGGGGCGCCCGGCCCCTCGCCCGGTCCCCTGCCCGGCCCCTCGCCCGGGTCCACCAGCGCGCTGCCGAGCGCCGCCCCCAGCGCGGCCGCCGCGAGCGGGGTGCGCTGGGCCGCGCGGGCGTGGACCACGGTCCAGCGCTCCGCGCCGAGCGCCCGTGCCGCGTCGGCGGGGTCGGCGCCGAGGAGCAGCCGGACGAGGGCGGTGGCCCGGCCGGTCGCGTCCAGGCCCCGGTGTTCGGCGGTGAGGAGGGAGAGCAGGACGACGGCGACGCCCGCGATGGTGTGGTCGCCGGGTTCGCGGGCGGGGGCGGCGAGGCCGAGCGCCAGGCCCGGCCCGCCGGTGGCGCCGCCGAGGGCGTAGGCGCTGAGGTGGGTGCCCTCGACGGTGTCGCTGGCGGAGGCGGGCGCGGGGGTGCTGGGGCTCGGGGCGCTGGGGCTCGGGGCGCCCTGGCCGGGTGCGCCGGGGCCCGCGCCGGGGGTGGGACCCGTGCCGGGACCCGTGCCCCCGGTGGCCGGGCCCGCGCCCGTCACCACGCCCGCCAGCCGCCTGACCCCGCTCCGTACCGCCTCCGACGGCGTTCGGCCCGCCGACGACAGTTCCGTACCGCCCGGTCCCAGCAGCACCGCCCAGCCGCCGCCGAGCCGGGCCGCGAGCTGGCCGAGCACCGCCGGGACCGGGTCCGGGCGGGCGGCCGCCGTCGCCAGGCCCTGCTGGGCGCGGGCCACCCGGCCCACCTCGCGGTGGCGGGCGCGGGCCATCAGATGCCACACCGCCCGCGCGACCCGGGTGAACGGGGTCTGTGGCGGCACCTCCACCAGCGGGAGGCCATGCCGATCGCAGGCCCGCACCAGCCCCTCGGGCACCCGGTCGTAGACCGGTGTCACCCCGAACCCGAGCGCCGCCGCCCCGGCCTCCACCAGCCGCGCCACATAGGCGTCGGGGTCGCTCAGCAGCACGCCCGCGCTGAGCAGCAGCTCCCCGCCGAGGAGGTACGGATACGGGTCCGCCATCTCCGAGGTGTGCACCCAGCGCAGCAGCGTCCGAGGCTCCGCCGGGCCCGCGATCTGCCGGAGCCCCAGCTCCTCATGGGCCAGCAGCTCGCCCAGCGGGACGGGAGGGGTGGGGGGTGCGGCGGGAGACTCCGGCATGGACGCTCCATCCATTGAAGGAGGGTGAGGGTGGAGGAAACGTACACTTCATCGACGCTTTCCGGCCACCTACCGTCAGTGGGCAGTAACAGCCAAGACCCGGGGGACGAGACGGAGAGGGGAGCGCCGATGGCAGTCGACTACGCGGTGATCGTCGTCTATCTGGCCGCCATGCTCGGCATGGGCTGGTGGGGCATGCGCCGCGCCAAGTCCAAGAGCGATTTCCTGGTCGCGGGGCGCCGCCTCGGACCGGCGATGTACTCCGGCACGATGGCCGCCATCGTGCTCGGCGGCGCCTCCACCATCGGTGGCGTCGGCCTCGGCTACAAGCACGGACTGTCCGGCGCCTGGATGGTCCTCACCATCGGCTTCGGCCTGCTGGCGCTGTCGGTCTTCTTCTCCGCGCGGATCGCCCGGCTGAAGGTCTACACCGTCTCCGAGATGCTCGACCTGCGCTACGGCGGCACGGCGGGCGTGATCTCCGGTGTGGTGATGTGGGCCTACACCCTGATGCTCGCGGTCACCTCCACCATCGCCTACGCCACGATCTTCGACGTCCTCTTCGATCTGAACCGGACCGCGTCGATCATCCTCGGCGGCGCGATCGTCGTCGCGTACTCCACCCTCGGCGGTATGTGGTCGATCACCCTCACCGACATGGTGCAGTTCGTGGTCAAGACCGTGGGTGTGCTGCTGCTCCTGCTGCCGGTCGCGGTGATCAAGGCGGGCGGCTTCGCCGAGATGAAGGCCGAACTGCCCACCGAGTACTTCGCCCCGCTCGGCATCGGCGGCGAGACGATCTTCACCTATGTCCTGATCTACACCTTCGGCATGCTCATCGGACAGGACATCTGGCAGCGCGTCTTCACCGCCCGCAGCGACAGGGTCGCCCGCTGGGGCGGGATCACCGCCGGAACGTACTGCCTGGTCTACGGGATCGCCGGAGCCCTCATCGGCGTGGCCGCCCGGGTGCTCTACCCCAAGCTCACCAACCCCGACGACGCCTTCGCGCTGATCGTCAAGGACCATCTGCCGATGGGCGCGCGCGGACTCGTGCTCGCCGCCGCGCTGGCCGCCGTGATGTCGACCTCCTCGGGCGCGCTGATCGCCTGCGCCACCGTCGCCAACAACGACATCTGGTCCCGGCTGCGCGGCATCGGCTCCCGGGGCGCGGCCGCCGACGAGCCGCATGACGAGGTCAAGGGCAACCGGGCCTTCATCCTCGCCATGGGCGTCGCCGTGATCGCCATCGCCATCGCCCTCAACGACGTCGTGCAGGCCCTGACCGTCGCCTACAACCTCCTCGTCGGCGGACTGCTCGTGCCCATCCTCGGCGGACTGCTGTGGAAGCGCGGCACCGTGCAGGGCGCGCTGGCCGCCATCGTCGTCGGCGGCACCGCCGTCATCGCCCTGATGGCCACCTTCGGGATCCTCGCCAACGAGCCCGTCCTCTACGGACTGCTCGCCTCCCTCGCGGTCTATGTGGCCGTGAGCCTGGCCACCCGGCCGACGGACGCGGCGATCCTGGCCCACTGGAAGGACCGGGTCGCGGGCCGGGTCGCGGAGGAGGCCCCGGCTCCGGCCGCCGTCCCCGCCGCTCCCGGCCCGGCCGCCGGGAGCTGACGCCGTACGGGCCGGGGCCCGGGTGTGTGACCCGCGCCCGGGCCCGGCGCCCCCCGCCGGGCCGGGGACCCGTCCCCGTACCCCGGTCCGGTACCCACCCCGTACCGCGCATACAGTCGAAGCGCATGCGAAAACCGCATCGAAGCGCAGAAAGCAGGAAGAAGGCATCCCATGAGCAGCATCGAGCAGCCGCGCGGCCCCATCGACTCGTCCCGGGTGCCCCGGTACGCCGGACCCGCCACGTTCGCCCGGCTGCCCCGGCTGGACCAGGTCGGCCGGGCCGATGTCGCCGTCGTCGGCGTGCCCTTCGACACCGGGGTCTCCTACCGGCCCGGCGCCCGCTTCGGCGGGAACGCGATCCGTGAGGCGTCCCGGCTGCTGCGCCCCTACAACCCCGCCCAGGACGCCTCGCCCTTCGCGCTGGCGCAGGTCGCGGACGCGGGCGACATCGCGGCCAACCCGTTCAACATCAACGAGGCCGTGGAGACCATCGAGGCCGCCGCCGACGACCTCATCGGCGGCGGCGCCCGGATGATGACCCTCGGCGGCGACCACACCATCGCGCTGCCGCTGCTGCGCTCGGTCGCCAAGAAGCACGGGCCGGTCGCGCTGCTCCACTTCGACGCGCACCTCGACACCTGGGACACCTACTTCGGCGCCGAGTACACCCACGGCACCCCCTTCCGGCGCGCCGTCGAGGAAGGCATCCTCGACACCTCCGCCCTCTCCCACGTCGGCATCCGGGGCCCCCTCTACGGCAAGAAGGACCTCACCGACGACGAGAAGATGGGCTTCGGCATCGTCACCTCCGCCGATGTCTACCGGCGCGGCGCCGACGAGATCGCCGACCAGCTCCGCCAGCGCATCGGTGACCGCCCGCTCTACATCTCCATCGACATCGACTGCCTCGACCCGGCGCACGCGCCCGGCACCGGCACCCCCGAGGCGGGCGGCATGACCTCCCGCGAGCTGCTGGAGATCCTGCGCGGGCTCGCCTCCTGCCATCTGGTCTCCGCCGATGTGGTCGAGGTGGCGCCCGCGTACGACCACGCCGAGATCACCGCCGTGGCCGCCTCCCACACCGCGTACGAACTGACCACGATCATGAGCCGTCAGATCGCCGAGGAGCGCGCGAAGTGACGCCCACCCCGACCACCCAGGAGCGCGCGCGGTGACCCACGACCACGACGCCGTACCCGTCCCCACCGCCCAGCAGACCGAGGCCGCGCTCAACCCGCCGCCCGGCCGCACCGGCGGCGACCTGGTCGTCGAAACCCTCCACGGGCTCGGCGCCACCACCGTCTTCGGCCTGCCGGGACAGCACGCCCTCGGCATGTTCGACGCGCTGCGCCGCTCCTCCCTCACCTATGTCGGACTACGGGTGGAGAACAACGCCGGGTTCGCCGCCGACGCCTACGGCCGGATCACCGGAGAGGCCGCGCCCCTGCTGCTCTCCACCGGGCCCGGCGCGCTGATGTCCCTCGCCGCGCTCCAGGAGGCCGCCGCCGCCTCCGCGCCGGTCCTCGCCATCGGCAGCCAGGTGCCGGTGGCCGGACTCGGCGGCGGACGCCACGGCTACCTCCACGAACTGCGCGACCAGCGGGCCTCCTTCCGCGACATCGTGAAGTCCACCCACACCGTGCGCACCGCCTCCCAGATCCCCAGCGCCATCGCCGAGGCCTGGCGCTCCGCGCTCACCGCGCCGCACGGCCCGGTCTGGGTGGAGATCCCCCAGGACGTCCTGCTGGCGGAGACCACGCTGCCGGTCGTCACCGCCGTGGACGCCACCCCGGAGGAGTTGGCGCCGCGCCCCGAGCTGACCGCCGTCGCCGCCCATCTGCTGGCGCACGCCGAACGCCCGGCGATCATCGCGGGCGGCGGAGTCGTCCGCTCCGACGCCTCCGGCAAGCTGCTCGCCCTCGCCGAGCGGATCGACGCGCCCGTCGTCACCACCTTCGGCGGCAAGGGCGCCTTCCCCTGGGAACACCCGCTCTCGCTCCAGTCCTGGCTGGAGGACCGGCACACCACCGACTTCCTCGAAGACGCCGACGTCCTGCTCGTCATCGGCTCCGGGCTCGGCGAACTCTCCTCCAACTACCACACCTTCGCCCCGCGCGGCCGGATCATCCAGATCGAGGCCGACGCCGGGAAGCTGGAGTCCAACCACCCCGCGCTCGGCCTCCACGCCGACGCCAGGACCGCCCTCACCGCGCTGCTGGAGACCGTCCCCGAACGGACGGACGCCGTCGCCTCAGCCGCCGCCGAGCGCGTACGCACCGTCCTGAGCCGGGTACGCGCCCGGATCGACGCCCAGGAACGGACCCTGGAACAGTCCGTCCTGGCGTCCGTACGGGCCGCGCTGCCGGACACCGCGCCCAGCTTCTGGGACATGACGATCCTCGCCTACTGGGCCTGGTCCGCCTTCGACGCCCGCCGCCCCAACACCATGCACTCCGCCCAGGGCGCGGGCGGCCTCGGCTACGCCTACCCCGCCGCCCTCGGCGCGGCCGCCGCCGACCCCGGCCGCCCGGTCCTCGCGGTCTCCGGCGACGGCGGCGCCATGTACTCCATCGCCGAACTCGCCACCGCCCGCCAGTACGACCTCCCCGTCACCTGGCTGATCGTCGACGACGGCGGCTACGGCATCCTGCGCGAGTACATGACCGACGCCTTCGGTGAGGCGACCGGCACCGAACTCGCCCGCCCCGACTTCGTCGCCCTCGCCGAGTCCTTCGGCGTCCCGGCGGTGCGGACCAGCCCCGAGACGCTGGCGGCCGACCTGGGCAAGGCCCTGGCGGAGCCGGGTCCCTCGGTGGTGGTCCTCCCGGCGCTGCTGCGGATGTTCGCGCCGACGCATCTGGGTGCTGACGAGGGCTGAGCATGCCGCCTGAGAGACCTGAGGAGCCGACCCGGCACCTCAGGGCCCTCACGACGGCGAGACGAACCCCGACTCATACGCCGCGATCACCGCCTGGGTGCGGTCGCGGGCGCCGAGCTTGGCCAGGACCGCGCTGACGTGTGTCTTCACGGTCTCCGTGGAGACATGGAGCTGCCCGGCGATCTCGGCGTTCGACAGCCCGCGCGCCATCAGCCGCAACACCGCCCCCTCCCGCTCGGTCAGCGCGGCCCGCGCCAGCGCGTCCCCGGCCGGCCGGGCCGTGCTGTTCCCGTGCGCCCCGGCGAGCGCGCGCACGGCCGCCGGGAAGAGCAGCGACTCGCCCTCGGCGATCAGCCGGACCGCGTGCACGATCTCGGTCGGCCGCGCCCGCTTCAGCAGGAACCCGTCGGCTCCGGCGCGCAGCGCCTCGTACACGTACTCGTCGTTCTCGAAGGTCGTCACCACAAGGATCTTCGGCGGGTCCGCGACGCTCCTGAGGACGGCCCGGGTCGCCTCGATCCCGTCCAGCAGCGGCATCCGCACATCCATCGCGACCACGGTGGGCCGCAGCCGCCGCACCAGCGGGATCACGGCGGCGCCATCCGCCGCCTCGCCGACGACCTCGATATCGGGCTGAGCTTCGAGAATGGCCCGCAGGCCCGCTCTGACCAGGGGTTCGTCGTCGACGAGGAGTACGGAGAGGGTCATTCGGCCAGGGTAGAGGGCGGGTGGGGCGGCCCTTCCAGGGGTGCGAGCCGCTCCTCCAGACGACGTCGCATCCTCAGCGCCCGGTCGTCCTCGAACTCCGCCACCAGACGCAACGCCCGCGCGCGGTGCTCCCGGGCTGCGGTGCCGCTGCCTTCGGTGCCATGTTCTTCGGTGCCATGCTCTTCGGCGACTTCGGCGTCGAGCGCTTCGGCCCAGGCGGCCAGCGCCAGTGCCTGGTTCCAGGCGTCGCCGAGCGCGGCGTGCGCGGAGGCCGCCCGGTTCAGAAAGCCGACCGCTTCCCCGGGCCGTTCCATCAGGAGGTAGGTCTCGCCGGTGCCGCGCCAGGCGAGCGCCTCCCGGCCCTGGTCGCCGAGCCGACGGTGCAGGGTCGCGGAGCGGTGGTAGGAGATGAGGGCGTCCTCGTGCTGATGGAGGGCGCCCTGGGCGGCGCCCAGGGCGAGCAGCCAGTAGCCCTCCAGGGTGTGATCCCGCATCTCCAGCGCCAGCTCAACGGCCTCGGTGGCGAGCCGCATGCCCTCCTGGAGGTCGCCGAGTTCCCGGTGGACCAGGCTGGAGACGAACAGGGAGTCACCCAGCGCCAGTCGGCTGCCCACGGCGCGGTGGGCGGGCAGGGCACGGCTCAGGTCGTCACGGGCCGCCGTCAGCCGACCCGCCTCGTACCGCGTCGCGGCACGGTTGGAAAGGGTAGTGAGTTCACGGGCGGGGAAGCCGAGTTGGCGCGAGAGCTCCATCGACTGGTCGAACCAGAGCTCCGACTGACGGAGTCGGCGGGTTCGCAGACAGACGAGTCCCAGGGCGTTGAGCGACTCCGCCTCACCCGAGCGGTCACCGAGTTCGTGCCAGATCGCCAGGGACGCCTCATGGCACTCGGTCGCCTTCCGGACCTGGTCGACCTGGCGCAGGGCCAGGCCGAGGTAGTGCAGCAGCCGTGCCTCGCCGGGGCGGTCGTCCAGGCGCCTGCTGGCGGCGAGCCCGATCTCCGCGACGGCCATCCAGTCGGCGACGGGTGCGGACGGCGACTGGGCGTCGTACAGGGCCTCCGCGATCCGGCGAACGGCATGGTCGAAGCCGTGCCGCTCGGCCATCCGGGCGAGGGGGAGGAAGGTCGGCTGTTCCTGCTCGGCCCAGTCGGCGGCCGTGTCGTACCCGGTGAAGGAGCGCGGCGAGACACCGGCGGCGGGGGCGTCGGTGTCGACCGGGTCCCGGTGGGGCGAGAGGACCTCCCGCGCGGCGCACGCGGTGTGCAGATACCAGTCGAGCATGCGGACGGTCGCCGCCGTGCGGGCGTCCGGTGTCTCCTCGTCGCGCGCGAGGTCGGTGGCGTAGGCGCGCAGCAGGTCGTGGAACTCGTAGCGCCCCGGCCCGGTCTGCTCCACGAGGTGCGCACCCACGAGAACGTCCAGCTGCTGCCGGGTCCGGCGCTCGGGCAGCCCGGCGAGCGCGGAGGCCATGGCGAGGCTGAAACCGTGCCCCGGATACAGGCCCAGCAGCCGGAAGAGCCGGGCCGCCTCGACGGTGAGGGCGTGGTACGACCAGGTGAAGACCGTCCGTACCGCCTCCGCCTCGTCGTCGTCGCCGGTGCTGAGGGCGTCCCAGAGCGCCGACTCGTCCCGGAGGTCGGCCACCAGCTCGTCCAGGCTCGTATGGGGGCGGACGGCCGCCCGTTCGGCCGCTATGCGCAGCGCGAGGGGGAGCTGGGCACAGAGACGGGCGAGTTCGACCAGCCGCTCCGTCTCGTCCTCCGCGCGATAGCCCGCCGTCACCACGCGCAGCAGTGTGACGGCGTCCTCCTCGGGGAGCGTGCCCAAGGTGATGCGCTGGGCGCCGTCGCGGACCATCAGCCCCGAGAGCATGCCCCGGCTGGTGACGAGGACGAGACACCGGGGGCTTCCCGGGAGCAGGGGGCGCACCTGGGACGCCGTGGCCGCGTTGTCGAGGACGATGAGGATCCTGCGCCCGGCCAGCAGGGAACGGTAGAGGCCCGCCGCGGCCTCGGTGTCCGCCGGAACCGCGTCCGGGGGCACCCCGAGCCCGGTGAGGAAGCCATGCAGGGCCTGCTGTGCGGTGACGGGTTTCTGCGGGTCGTAACCGCGCAGGTTCACATAGAGCTGACCATCGGGGAAATGGTCCTGGGCCTGATGGGCCCAGTGCAGCGCGAACGACGTCTTTCCCGCCCCCGGAGTTCCGACGATCAGGCAGATGGGAAGGAGAAGCGGCTGGTCGGACCCTTCTGGAGCCAGCAGGGCGTCCAGTTGGCGCAGTTCCTGGCTCCGGTTGACGAAGTTACGCGGAGGTCCGGGCAGTTGGCGCGGCGCGGGCGCTTCACGGAATCGTCCGTGCTCGCCTTGGTGGAAGTGGATTCCACCGGCGACGGTTCCGGCCTGGATGACATCACGCGAGGATCCCGAGAGATCGTTGTTCGTACTCCCGGGACTGGGTTCGCGCTCATGACGGCTGGAGATGGTTCACCTTCCGGATCGTCGGGGTGGGGGCATCGGGGCCACCTGGCGGTCGGCACCGGGGTGACGCCTTGTGGTAGCGGTGGACGGGCCGAGTACGTCTCGGTGAGGTCGCGGCCGGGCGCCGCCGTGTCACCGTTGTCGGTGAGGTCGCGACCGATCGCCGTCACGCCACCGTTGTCGAGTTCCCGGATGTCCGGGCATCCGGTGCCTCCCCTGTACGTGTCGTCCGCCGTGGCCGATATGCCCATCGCCGGGTGAACCTGGTGGGAGGGCCCGCTGCCCACGGTCGGTCCATACGGTCCCCCATGACTCGGTATGACTCCCGGTGGCGGGCAAGTCTCCCAGCGTAGACCGGGTTTGCTCGGTACTGCCATGAGCTGGCGCGTGATGCCTTGGGAGTCGGCGCACTTGGCGCGCGTCCGCCGTGGCGACCCTATTGCCAGGTGATGGAGGATCCGGCGAAGTACGCGCATCAGTCCCTAACCCGCCGGTGCCAGCGGCAGCGACACCCGCACCCGCCACACCCCCTCCCGAGCCCCGCTCTCCGCCTCCCCGCCCAGCAGGGCCGCCCGTTCGCGGATGCCGCGCAGGCCGCTGCCCCGGGGGGTGGGCGGGGGTGTGGCGGGCAGGGGGTTGCGGACCTCCAGGTGGAGGTGGTCGGGGGTGACCGTGATGCGGACCGTGGTGGGGACCGGGCCCGCGTGGCGCAGCACGTTGGTGAGGGACTCCTGGAGGATGCGGTAACCCTCGCGGGAGACGGGGCCGGAGACGCGCTCCAGGGACCCCGTCACCTCGGCGTGGACCTCGGCGCCCGAGGCGCGGGCCGACTCCAGCAGACGGCCGGAGTCGGCGAGGGTGGGGCGCCCCGGCGCCGCGTCGTCCGCGCCCGCGGGGCCGTTCGGACCGCCTGGGTCGCGCAGGATCCGCAGCACCCGGTCGAGGTCCTCCAGCGCGGCGCGGCCGGTCTCCTCGATCGCCGCCAGCGCGCGTTCGGTGAACTCCGGGCTGCCCGCCGCCCGTGCCGCGCCCGCCTGCACCACCGCCACCGTCAGGGCGTGGCCGACGGAATCATGGATCTCCCGGGCGAGACGGGTGCGTTCCAGGAGCTGTTCGGTGCGCTCCTCCAGCGCGGCGAGGCGTTCCCGGGCGGACGGGCCGAGGAGCCGCCGGGCGAGGAACGTCGTCAGGGCGCCCGCGCCGACGACGTATCCGAGCAGCAGGACGAGGGGCAGCGGCGCGAGCGGCGCGTACCACCAGTGGGCGCCGGGAAGCGGGAAGAGGGTGGGCTTCGCCCCGCTGGCGGCCAGCGCCAGATCGATCGCCAGCCCCGGCAGCTGGATCGTCAGAAAACCGGTGAGGATCCCGAGTGCGAGCCTCAGCTCCAGCCAGAGCACGGTCCGCCAGCGGTCGCCCCACGTCGCCGACGGGGTGGCCGCGATCCCGGAGTCCGCGTCCGTGAGCCCCGTAAGCCCCGTGAGCCCCGTCGTCCCGGAGGCGGTGACCTTGAAGCCCTGCCGGGTCAGCAGCATCCGGGCCTGGAGCCCCTCGGCGGTCCGCGTCGCCGGGATCAGACCCACGGGCACCAGCAGCAGCGCGGGTGTGTAGAGCTTCGCCGGATCGATGAGGTACCACAGCACGATCAGGACCCCGCCGATGAACAGATGCAGCCAGCGGGTGTAGGTGACCGCCTGGGTCAGCGGTCGCAGAGTGACGGGCATCGGCTCATCGTGGCAGGTCAACAGGGGTGGGCACCTCCCCCGCTCGGGGGAGACGCCGGGCCCCGGCGGGGGAGGTGCCCACCCGTCCCGGCCGCCAGGCTGGGGCACATGACCAGCATCGACATCACCGACCTGACCAAGGTGTACGGAGAGCGGCGCGCCGTGGACGGCCTGACCTTCCAGGTACGGCCGGGCCGTGTCACCGGCTTCCTCGGCCCCAACGGCGCGGGGAAATCGACCACCATGCGCCTGGTCCTGGGCCTGGACCGGCCCACCTCCGGCACCGCCACCATCGGCGGACGCGCCTACCGCGACCTCGGCCAGCCGTTCCGTACCGTCGGCGCCCTGCTGGACGCGGGGGCCGCGCTCGGCTCCCGCAGCGCCCGCGACCATCTGCGGATCCTCGCCGCGGGTGCCCGTGTCCCCCGCTCCCGGGTGACGGAGGTCCTGGAGCTGACCGGCATCGCGAGCGTCGCCGACCGCCGGGTGGGCACCTTCTCCCTGGGGATGCGCCAGCGGCTGGGGATCGCCGCCGCCCTGCTGGGCGACCCGGAGGTACTGATGCTCGACGAGCCGTCGAACGGGCTCGACCCCGAGGGCATCATCTGGATCCGCGGACTCCTGCGCGGCCTGGCGGCCGAGGGCCGCGCGGTCCTGGTCTCCAGCCATCTGATGGGGGAGACCTCCGCCTTCGCCGACCATCTCGTCGTCCTCGGCCGGGGACGGCTCCTCGCCGACCAGCCCACCGACGCGTTCATCGACACCTGGACCACCCGCCGGGTCAGGGTCCGTACGACGGAGGGGCCCCGACTGCGTACGACCCTGCTCGCCCGGGGCTACCCCGCCGTCCTGGAGGCCGACGGCTCCTGGACGGTCGAGGGCGCCCGGGTCGACGACATCGGACCGATCGCCGCCCACGAGGGCATCCCGATCCTGGAACTCGCGGGCGAGGAGCCGTCCCTGGAGGACGCCTATCTGGCGCTGACCGGCGAGAGCGCCGAGTTCAGCGCGGGGAAGGCCGTCGCGGCGGGGCAGGTCCCTGTCACGGCGCGGGGGAGCGGCACCGCCGCCCGTCAGGACTCCGTCGCGGAGACGGGGAACCCCGGCGCGGAGCACCAGGACTCCGGCGCGGTGCACCGGGACCACGCCGCCGCCCGTCAGGACACCGGCGCGGTGCACCAGGATCCCGCCGCCCGCCAGGACCCCGCCGCCGCCCGCCAGAACCCCGCCAAGGAGCGCTGACCATGTCCTTCACCTCCGTCGTCCACGCCGAGTGGCTGAAGATCTCCTCCCTGCGTTCCTCCTGGGTGGCGCTCGCCTCCGTCTTCCTGGCCACGCTCGGCTTCTCCCTGCTGATGAGCGCCACCTTCACCCCGCAGGACCTGGCCGCGCCCGCGTTCGACCCGCTGCGCTCCGCCTTCTACGGACTGAACTTCGGCGGCCTCGGCGTGATCAGCCTGGGCGCCATGGCCGTCGCCGCCGAGTACAAGACCGGGGCGATCCGCATCTCGCTGGCGGTCGTTCCGCGCCGGGGGCTGCTCTGCGCGGCCAAGCTCACCGTCGTCGGGGCGCTCACCTTCGCGGTCGGGCTGGTCACCAGCGTGATCTGCTTTGTCGTCGGCCAGTCCTTCTTCGGGGACAAGGCCGTCGGACTCTTCACCGCCGACGGGACGCGCGCCGTCCTCGGCGTCGCCCTCTACTACACGCTGATCGGTCTCTTCGCCGCCGGGCTCGCCTTCCTGCTGCGCAGTGCCGTCGCCGTGCTCAGCATCCTGATCCCACTGCTGATGATGGTCTCCTTCGTCGTCGGTGACATCAGCGAGGAGGGCGGGTTCGCCGACTTCCTGCCGGACCGGGCGGGGCAGCAGATCGTCCTCCAGGATCCGGCCGGCCCGCTGGGGCCCTGGACCGGTCTGGCCGTGCTCGCCCTGTGGGCGGGTGCCGCGCTCGCCGCCGGAGCGGCCCGTCTGGTCCGGAAGGATGCCTGAGCGGATGCCTGAGCGGGCGGTCGTCCGCGGCCTCGATCCCGGTGGCCCGGACCCCGGTGGCTCTGATTCCGGTCGCGCCGGTCACGGTCGCCCTGATCTCCCGTATCCCTGATCCTCGCCGCCCTGATCTGCGCATTCGTGACTCGCGTAGCCGTGATCCGCCACCGCCCGGTAACCGTGTCCCGATCGATACGACAGTCGTACAACCATTTCGGTCCGTGAGGACTCATGGAGGCGGGTGCCCGTGATCCGGCGCGCACCCCACCGGGAGACACAGGGACGGGGAACCCGCCATGAACGCCCACCGCACCAACCGTCGCCTGCGGGCCGCCGCCGTCATCGCCGTGGCGGGGCTCGCGGCCCCGGCCGCCGTGACCGCCTCCGCCACGCCCGCCGCCGCTGCCGCACCGGCCGTCGCCTGCACCTCGAAGACGGCCGGGCTCGCCGACAAGCTGAAGAAGGACGTCACGGCGGCGCTCAAGGGCCGTACCGCCACCGTCGCGGTGCTGCTCAACGACCGGGGCAGCAAGACCAGTTGCACGCTGCGCCCGGACAGCAAGTTCGACTCGGCCAGCATCATCAAGTCGACCGTCCTCGCCGCCCTCCTCCAGGAGGTCCAGATACAGAAGCGCGGGTTCACCAAGCGCGAGTTCGCCCTGGCCAAGGACATGATCACCAAGTCCGACAACGCCTCCACCAGCGCGCTCTGGGCCCAGCTCGGGCTCACCAAGGTCAAGCGGTTCCTCACCGCCGCCGGGATGACCCAGACCGTCCCCGGCGCCAACGGCTACTGGGGGCTCACCCAGGTCACCGCCCGTGACCAGCAGAAGCTGCTGGCCACGCTGACCCTCAAGAACGCCGTCCTGACGGACGCCAACCGCGCCTACGCCCTCAAGCTGATGAACCAGGTCGTCCCCGACCAGCGCTGGGGCACCCCGGCCGGGGTGCCCGCCACCGCGACCGTGCACGTCAAGAACGGCTGGGTGCCGCGTGCGACCAAGGGGTGGCGGGTCCACAGCATCGGCGCTTTCACCGG
>NZ_JBHVHF010000111.1:0-22714 GCF_042800315.1 Streptomyces sp. NPDC057638 | reverse complement strand
CCGGTGGACCGTGCGAAGACCGGCGTACGGTCCACCGGGGGCGGGACGTCGGTCCGCGTCCAGGGGGCGTGCCCGGCGTGCTCACCAGCCGCGCGCGTGCCACTCCGGGAGGTGGGGACGCTCGGCGCCGAGGGTGGTGTCCTTGCCGTGGCCCGGGTAGACCCAGGTCTCGTCCGGGAGCACGGCGAAGAGCTTGGTCTCGACGTCCCCGATCAGGCGCACGAACGCCGCCGGGTCGTCCCGGGTGTTGCCGACGCCGCCAGGGAAGAGGCAGTCGCCCGTGAACAGGTGGGGAGGGCCGTGCGGGTCGTCGTAGACCAGCGCGATCGACCCCGGGGTGTGCCCCACCAAGTGGCGCGCGGTCAGCTCGACCCGCCCGACGCGGATCACGTCGCCGTCCTCCACCGGGACGTCCGTCGGGACCGGGATGCCCTCCGCGTCGCGCGCGCCCGCGTAGGTGCGGGCGCCGGTCGCGGCGACCACCTCGGCCAGTGCCTGCCAGTGGTCACCGTGGCGATGGGTGGTGACGACGGAGGCGATCGAGTCGTCGCCGACCAGCCGCAGCAGCGTCGGCGCCTCGTTGGCGGCGTCGATCAGAAGCTGCTCACCGGTGGCCCGGCAGCGCAGAAGGTAGCTGTTGTTGTCCATCGGACCGACCGCGACCTTGGAGATCATCAGGTCGGTCAGCTCGTGCACATCCGCGGGCCCGCCGACCCGCACCACTCCGCTGTAGGTCATGGGGGCAGCCTATAGCGGCGGGAGCGCGGGGGGTCCGGCGGCCGTCGCGGCGCCGTCGACCGCCAGGTCGGTGAGCGCGTCCCCGGTGCGGCGGCCCGCGAGCCAGCCCAGCAGGGAGGGCGCCGGGCCGCTGACGGTGATGGGTGAGCCGTCCGTACCGCCCGTGAACCAGGCGCCGACGTCGCCTGAGGCGCTGATCCGCAGCGGGGGCACGTCCGCGTGGCCGGAGAAGCGCTCGGCCAGGAACGCGATCTCGCGGAGGGTGAAGTCCGCGGGCAGGTCCTCCAGGTCGTAGCCGACGTCCAGGTCGACATGGTGCAGCTCGACCTCGATGAGCCGCCGGAAGGGGATCCGGGCCGCCCGGTCGGTCACACCGCCACGCAGCGCGACGACGCGCTCCCAGTCGGCGGGGAGCCCGGCGACGGCCTGGAACGCGGTGGCGCTGTCGCCGACATCGGCGAGCTGGACGTCGAGCGGGCGCCCCGAGCCCCGCTCGATGTCGTGCTCGCGCGCCTCGGCGCTCGGGTACATCGGGCGGCCTTCGAGAACGTTCACGAGCGCGTCGGCGTTACGGGAGAGGTGGGCCAGGACGTGGCCGCGGCTCCAGCCGGGCAGACGTGACGGTCCGGCGAGGCGTGCGTTGTCCAGGTCAGTGGCTGCGGTGAGCAATCGTTCGGTCGCCTGGCGTACGGAGGCCAGGTCGCGCTGGGGGTCGATCATGCGGCCGACGATAGCCCCGCCACACGATCGGGTGAAGGAGGTGATCGGCCGCCGTAAATCGAATGCACGTGCTATAGCCTGGAGCGAGGCATCCTTGGATGTCGGGCACCTTCGACCGCCCGGCACCCAGCGCCGACGGCCCCCGGTCGGGGACCCGGGCCCGGTGCCGCCGTGCCCCCGTTCTTTCCGACTCTCACGAAACGCGTTCCTCCCACCTCACACCCGCTTTCCCGTTCTCCCTCGGCGTCTGAAGACAGCCGCCCTCTCAAGAAAGGTGCGGACCCGGCGTGGCCGACCGTCTCATCGTTCGTGGCGCTCGCGAGCACAACCTCAAGAACGTCTCGCTGGACCTCCCCCGGGACTCCCTGATCGTCTTCACGGGGCTCTCCGGCTCGGGAAAGTCCTCGCTCGCCTTCGACACGATCTTCGCCGAGGGCCAGCGCCGTTACGTGGAGTCCCTGTCGTCGTACGCCCGGCAGTTCCTGGGGCAGATGGACAAGCCGGACGTCGACTTCATCGAGGGCCTCTCCCCGGCCGTCTCGATCGACCAGAAGTCGACCTCGCGCAACCCCCGGTCGACGGTGGGCACGATCACCGAGGTCTATGACTATCTGCGCCTGCTCTTCGCCCGGATCGGCAAGCCGCACTGCCCCGAGTGCGGGCGGCCGATCTCGCGCCAGTCGCCCCAGGCCATCGTCGACAAGGTGCTGGAGCTTCCGGAGGGCAGCCGTTTCCAGGTGCTCTCGCCGCTGGTGCGCGAGCGCAAGGGAGAGTTCGTCGACCTCTTCGCCGACCTCCAGACCAAGGGGTACAGCCGCGCCCGGGTCGACGGGACGACCATCCAGCTGGCCGAGCCGCCGACCCTGAAGAAGCAGGAGAAGCACACCATCGAGGTGGTCGTGGACCGCCTCACGGTCAAGGACAGCGCCAAGCGGCGGCTGACCGACTCCGTGGAGACCGCGCTCGGACTCTCCGGCGGCATGGTCGTACTCGACTTCGTCGACCTGCCCGAGGACGACCCCGAGCGCGAGCGGATGTACTCGGAGCATCTGTACTGCCCGTACGACGACCTGTCGTTCGAGGAGCTGGAGCCGCGCTCCTTCTCGTTCAACTCGCCCTTCGGCGCCTGCCCCGACTGCACCGGCATCGGCACGCGGATGGAGGTCGACCCGGACCTGATCGTCCCGGACGAGGAGAAGTCGCTGGACGAGGGGGCGATCCACCCCTGGTCCCACGGCCACACCAAGGAGTACTTCGGCCGGCTGATCGGCGGGCTCGCCCAGGCACTCGGGTTCTCCACCGACATGCCCTGGGCCGGGCTGCCCCAGCGCGCCCGCAAGGCGCTGCTCTACGGTCACAAGACCCAGGTCGAGGTCCGCTACCGCAACCGGTACGGGCGCGAGCGCGCCTACACCACCCCCGCCTTCGAAGGCGCCGTGCAGTTCGTCCGCAGGCGGCACCAGGAGGCGGAGAGCGACTCCAGCAGGGAGCGCTTCGAGGGCTATATGCGCGAGGTGCCCTGCCCCACCTGTGAGGGGACCCGGCTGAAGCCGATCGTCCTCGCGGTGACCGTGATGGAGAAGTCCATCGCCGAGGTCTCCGGGATGTCGATCAGCGAGTGCGCCGACTTCCTCGGCCGCCTGCGGCTCAACGCCCGCGACAAGAAGATCGCCGAGCGGGTCCTCAAGGAGGTCAACGAGCGGCTGAGGTTCCTGGTCGACGTCGGCCTGGACTACCTCTCGCTCAACCGCGCCGCCGGGACGCTCTCCGGTGGCGAGGCGCAGCGCATCCGGCTCGCCACCCAGATCGGCTCCGGGCTCGTCGGTGTCCTCTACGTCCTGGACGAGCCGTCCATCGGACTGCACCAGCGGGACAACCACCGGCTGATCGAGACGCTCGTCCGGCTGCGCGACATGGGCAACACCCTGATCGTGGTGGAGCACGACGAGGACACCATCAAGGTCGCGGACTGGGTCGTCGACATCGGCCCCGGCGCCGGTGAGCACGGCGGCAAGGTGGTCCACTCCGGACCGCTGGCCGAGCTGCTGGCCAACGAGACCTCGATGACCGGGCAGTATCTGTCCGGCAAGAGGTCCATCCCCACGCCCGAGCTGCGCCGCCCCGCCGACCCGGGGCGCCAGCTCACGGTCCACGGAGCGCGGGAGAACAACCTGCGGGACATCACCGTCTCCTTCCCGCTCGGGGTGCTCACCGCCGTCACCGGTGTCTCGGGCTCCGGGAAGTCCACGCTGGTCAACGACATCCTCTACACCCATCTCGCCCGCGAGCTGAACGGCGCGAAGACGGTTCCGGGGCGGCACACCCGGGTCGCGGGTGACGACCAGGTCGACAAGGTGGTCCATGTCGACCAGTCGCCCATCGGCCGCACCCCGCGCTCCAACCCCGCCACCTACACCGGTGTCTTCGACCATGTCCGCAGGCTCTTCGCGGAGACGACGGAGGCGAAGGTCCGGGGCTACCAGCCCGGCCGCTTCTCCTTCAACGTCAAGGGCGGTCGCTGTGAGAACTGCTCCGGTGACGGCACGATCAAGATCGAGATGAACTTCCTGCCGGACGTCTACGTCCCGTGCGAGGTCTGCCACGGAGCGCGGTACAACCGGGAGACCCTGGAGGTCCACTACAAGGGCAAGTCGATCGCCGAGGTGCTCGACATGCCCATCGAGGAGGCGTTCGGCTTCTTCGAGGCGGTCCCGACCATCGCCCGCCATCTGAAGACGCTCAACGAGGTCGGGCTCGGCTATGTCCGGCTCGGTCAGCCCGCCCCCACGCTCTCCGGTGGTGAGGCACAGCGCGTCAAGCTCGCCTCCGAGCTCCAGAAGCGCTCCACCGGGCGCACGGTCTACGTCCTGGACGAGCCGACGACCGGTCTCCACTTCGAGGACATCAGCAAGCTGATCACGGTCCTCTCCGGACTGGTCGACAAGGGCAACACGGTGATCGTCATCGAGCACAACCTCGATGTGATCAAGACCGCCGACTGGGTCGTGGACATGGGACCCGAGGGCGGCAGCGGCGGCGGTCTGGTGATCGCCGAGGGCACCCCCGAGGAGGTCGCCTCGGTGCCCATCAGCCACACCGGGAAGTTCCTCCGGGACATGCTCGACCCCGAGCGTGTCAGCGAGGCGATCGGGCTGGGCAACGGGGCGCGGCCCGCGACCCGCAAGGCCCCCGCGACCCGCAAGGCCCCCGCGACCCGCAAGGCCACCGCCCGGAAGCCCACGGCGGGCGGCGCCACGGCGCCCGCCGCGAAGAAGGCCGCGGCCAAGGCGACGGCGAAGAAGGCGACCGGCAGGACGGCCTCCTCGGGTGCGGGCACCACCACCGCGTCCGCTGCCAAGAAGGCCGCTGCCCAGAAGACGGCCGCCCAGAAGACGGCGGGTACGCGTGCGACGGCGAAGAAGGCCGCCGCGAAGCAGAAGTAGCGGCACGTCTCGCGGCCCCATCGGGGTCATAGGCTCCAGGGGTGTCCGGTTCGATCCGGGCGCCCCTGGGGTGAGTCATACCGCGATCCGGCGAGCCTGGCCCCGGGGTATCGCCCGCCCCCTAACGTCGTTCGAGGGCCGCGAGCGTCGTCTCCCGCCCGGGGAGGTCGGAGAGGTACGGAGGGTTCGCGCCCGCCCGGGAGCAGGTGACGGCCGCGGCCTGGGCGGCGAACGACAAGATCGCCCGCCACTGTTCGGAGGTCAGCCTCCGCAGCGCCCCGGGGCGCAGCGCGTCCGCGTGGCGCACGGCGTGGAGCAGGGCCGCGTTCACCGTGTCGCCCGCGCCGATGGTGTCCGCGACGGTCACCGGGATCGCCGGGACCACGACCCGCGCGCCGTCCCGGGGACGCACTTCCAGACCGCCGGAACCCCGGGTGACCACCACCGCCTCCGGCCCCCGTGGCACCCCGCCGAGCCAGTCGGCGTCCTCCTCGGAGAGCTTCAGCAGTGACACCTGGGGCAACAGTCCCGTGAACCGCTGCCGCCAGGCGTCGGGATCCGGGATGATCCCCGGCCGTACATTGGGGTCGAGCAGGATGAACCGGCCGCGTCCGGCCTCACGGCGCAGCAGAGCCTCATAGGCGCTCGCGCCGGGCTCCAGCACCAGCGAGCAGGTGCCGAAGGCCATCGCCTCCACCTCGTCCGGCAGCGGGGGCGGCAGCTCGAAGAGCCGGTCGGCCGTGCCCTGTGCGTAGAAGCCGTATCCGGCGGAACCGTCGGCGCCGACGGTGGCGACCGCGAGGGTCGTGGGCTCAGGCCCCCGCGCCACCAGGGAGAGACCCACTCCCGCCGTGCGCAGACGCGTGAGCAGCGCCTCGCCGAAGGCGTCGGTGGAGACACGGGAGCAGAAGGCGGCGGGGCCGCCGAGACGGCCCAGGGCGAGGGCGGTGTTGTACGGGCCGCCGCCGGGGCGTGGATGGAGCGGGGCGAGGGCCGTGGTGGCGGTGGCTGGCTCGGGGAGCAGGTCGATCAGGGACTCTCCGGCGACGACTATCACGGGGGGAACGTAACGCATGGGCGGGGCGGGCCGCGCTCCCCGGTTCCGGTTGACGCCGCTGCCCTGCCCCCCTGCCCCGCGCCCGTGCCGTGTGCCCGTGCCCTGGGGCCCCGCCGCGTGCCCGACCGGGCTCGCCGCCGGGGTGTGACCGTGGTTCCCCTGGGAGGTGACCGTGGCCGCCGGACTCCCGCCCGTGGTCTCCGGTACTCCGGTGGGCGGGCGGACCCGGAGGGCGCGCGGGCAGGGGGAGGGCGCTCGGTGAGGTGGTGGGAGACGTCGGTATTGTCGGGAGGGTCGTCCCGCGCCCCCTCACCGCGCGGCCCCCGTCGTTCAGTCCTGACCAGTGGAGTCCTCATGCCCGGCCCGTCCTCAGCCGCCCGTCGTACCGTGCTGAAAGGCGCCGCGCTGGCCGGGACGGCCGGACTCGGCGTCGCCGCCTGCTCCACCGACTCCAAGCTGGGGCACGCCAAGGACCCGGGGCTCAGCGAGGCCGTCGACCTGGGGACCGCCACCGCCGTTCCCGTCGGGGGTGCCAAGCTCTTCCGCGAGCAGCGGCTGGTGGTGAGCTGCCCGGCGGAGGGCCAGTACAAGGCGTTCCGCGCACAGTGCACCCACGCGGGCTGCGGTCTGGACAAGGTCGAGGGCATCGAGGGCAACTGTCCCTGCCACGGCAGCCGCTTCGACGTCACCACCGGAAAGGCGCTGGTGGGCCCGGCGACCGTACCGCTGCCGGAGATCCCGGTCACGGTCAAGGGCGGCAATCTGATCGCGGGGCCCGGCACGGTCTGAGCGTCGCCGCCCAGGCCGTTCCACCCCGGAGCCGCACCGGCTCCGGCCGTGTCCGGCCGCCGCCTCCGTGCCAGCGTGTCTCCTGGAGGCGGGCAGGGCGGCCCCGCGCCCCTGGCCCGGCCGCCCCGCGCCCGTGTCACGCGCGTCACCCTGGTCGCGCGTTCCCGTCGTCGTACGGCACCTGGACGTGCGTTCCGTCGTACGGCACCTGGTCGCGCGCTCCCGTTGTCACCGTCCCTGGGGGCCGGGCCGCGACGTCCCCGCGTCCGTGCTTCTCAGTCCCAGTCCCAGTCGATGCCCAGGATCCCGGGCCTGACCCCCTGTTCCACCAGATGGACCGTGCGGTGGCGCCCGCTGAGGGTGAGATCGGTGCGGGCGCCCCGGGGCGCGCCCGTCGTCGCCTGCGCGAAGCGGCGGCAGCGCACGGGAAGGGCGCCCTCGTCATAGCGGACCTGGAGCACGTACTGACCGCCCGCGTAGCTGAAGCCCCGGACGTACTCGGTGCTGGGCCCTCCGGTGCCGTCCTCGAACCCGTACCCGAAGAGATAGGTCTCCCCGGCCCTCAGCCGGGTGTCGAACAGCAGCTCGGCGACGGTCACCCCGGTCCGCCGGTCCCAGCGGACCCGCCCGGTGCGGCAGTTCTCCAGCGCGCTCACCCGCACCCGGGCGGGGTCACAGCCCGTGTCGCCGTGGTGGATGGCTAGATAGCGGTCGACCCCGTCCCGGTGGGCGCGCACCACGTGCTGGGAGTCGCGGCCGATCAGTTCCCGGCGCGCCCCTATCCGTACCCGCTCGTGGTGGCCCACGGTGTGGAGACCGCCGTCGGCGGGTGACTCCAGGTCGGCGAGGATCGCTTCCACGGATCCGGAGACCTCCAGGAGGGCGCGATAGGAGCGTGAGACGGGGCGCTCGGCCTCGCTCCGGGGGCGTTCACCGAGGTCGAGGAGGCGGATGAGCGAGTTCCCCGGGAGTTCGAGGACGTCCTCCAGGGCGCGTACGGCCCGCAGCGACTCCGGGCGCTGGGGGCGGCGGGCGCCCTGCTGCCAGTAACTGAGACTGGTGACACCGACCTTGATGCCCCGGTGGGCGAGATGGTGCTGGACGCGCTGGAGCGGAAGCCCGCGTACGGCCAGGGCCGCGCGCAGCGCGAGATGGAACGGGCCGGTGTGGAGCACCTGTGCCAGATCGGCCTCGGTGTGACCCATGGGAACCTCCAGGGGCTTGGAGCTGGGCCGCGCGCGGCCCGCACGCCGGCGCGCGGTGAACGTTCACGACGGGGCCCGGTCGCGCCGCGGAGAGGGGGCGGCCGTCCAGGAATGACGGGACGGTCGCGTTCACATCCCGGTCGCGGCGTTCACAGCGCCGTGGTCCACGCATTGAAGCGTGTTGACCTGTTCCGGACAAGGATCGATGCTCATCCGCAGCGTCCGGACGCGCTCCTCCACCCCCACACCCCCTCTGGGAGGAACGCGATGCGCACTACCAGGAGACGGCTCGCCGCAGTGGCGACCGTACTCGCCGCCTTTCTCACCCTGCCCCTGTCGTCGGCCACCGCCGCACCCGCCGCCGACACCACCGCGCCCGCCGGTGTCACCGCGCCCGCCGCCCCCACGGCGGCACTGGCCGCGAAGCGCCTCAACATCACCATGCAGGCACAGCTCAAGACCAACTGGTGCTGGGCCGCCGCGGGCAACACCATCGCCACCTACTACGGCCGCACCTACTCGCAGAACCAGTTCTGCAACGCCGCCTTCAACCGCCAGCAGGGCTCCGAGTGCCCCAACAACCAGGCCACCCTCGCCAATGTGCAGACCGGTCTGCGCTGGGCGGGCATCAGCCCCGGTACCTACATCGGCGACTGGCTGCGCTACTCGGCCGTCCAGACCGAGATCAACGCCAACCGCCCGATCGAGACCCGGATCCTGTGGGCGAGCGGCGGCGGCCATATGCATGTCATCTACGGCTACGACACGGCCAACAGCTGGGTCTACTGGGGCGACCCCTGGCCGAGCGCCGGGCGGTACAACTGGGCCTCGCACGCCTGGTACGTGAACAACAACTCCCACACCTGGACCCACTCGCTCTACCGGATCGGGGCGTGAGCGCCATGCAGCGGATGACCTCAGCGCGCGGTGCCGCCCTGGCCCTCGGGACCTGTCTGGCGCTCGCCACCCTCGGGGGCACGGCCGCCGCCGCGCCGTCCGTTCCCGTGCCAGCTGTGCCGGCTGCGCCATCTGCGGATGAGCTCACCCAGGCCCGGAACGCGGCGACGGCACCCGCGACCATGGACACGCTCTCCCGTTTCTTCGCCCGGGACGGTGCCGTGGCCCGCTCGGCCGCCGCACCCCGCGCCGACGGGCGCACGGTGGCGGTGCTGACGCTGTCGCCGGAGTTCGTCGCGGGGAAGAAGGGCGCGCCCGTCGCCAGGGTGGACGTCCTCGCCACCCCGGCGGTCTCCTCCGACGGCCAGAAGGCCTCCGTGTGGGCGGCTCGCCAGGGAACGCGCTGGCAGGTGGTCAACATCGCCACCGGGGACGACGAGTTCCGGTACGCGACCCTGGGCGCGCGCAAGCTCCCCGGTGGCACGGTCTTCCGCGAGCCGCAGATCGACGCCTGGTACGTCACCAAGGGGACGCGTGTGCTTCCCCTGGACGACGACGCCACCCGCGCGATCGGCGCCAAGGGGACCACCCTCGCCGTCTACGGGGACCGGGTCCGCGCCTCCTACGCGGACAAGCTGCCCGGCTCGGAGTACGCCAAGGAGGGCTACGCCGGGGGCTTTGACGCCGCGGCCCCGGCCCCCGCCCCCGCTGGTGGGGCCTCCGATGGGGCCGCCATGGCCAGCGGGTCCCCGGCCGCCGACACCGCGACCGCCGTGGCCGCCGGAGCGGGCGTCGTGGTGACCGCCGCCCTCGGCGCCCTGGCCCTGACCCGGCTGCGCCGCCGCGCCTGACCCGTCCGAGCCCGGCTGAGTCCACCCCCCAGGTGCCCGCCGCCCCTCCCGTGGGGGCGGTGGGCACCGCTTCCGTCCGTGCCCGCCTCCCCGTATCCGTACGCAGGGGAATGGCGCGTCCGCAGGGGAAGGCGCGGACCCGCGGGAAGGCGCGTACCGGGGGAAGGCGGGTCCGTGCGGAAGGGCCGTGGGACCGTCGCGGACGGGACGGCCGGCGGGCCCGTCCGCACCAGGCGTGACGCGGCCGGACTGTCAGTGGCCGCAAGTAGGGTGGTCGGCATGGCAGACCCCTCCAGCTACCGGCCCAAGCCGGGAGAGATCCCCGACTCTCCGGGGGTCTACAAGTTCCGCGACGAGCACCGCCGGGTGATCTACGTCGGGAAGGCCAAGAGCCTGCGCCAGCGCCTGGCCAGCTACTTCCAGGACCTGGCCCAGCTGCACCCCCGTACCGCCACCATGGTCACCACGGCCGCCTCCGTGGAGTGGACCGTGGTCTCCACGGAGGTCGAGGCGCTCCAGCTGGAGTACACCTGGATCAAGGAGTTCGACCCCCGGTTCAACGTCAAGTACCGCGACGACAAGAGCTATCCTTACCTCGCGGTCACGCTGAACGAGGAGTTCCCGCGCGTTCAGGTGATGCGCGGGGCCAAGCGCAAGGGCGTGCGCTACTTCGGCCCCTACGGGCACGCGTGGGCGATCCGCGAGACCGTCGACCTGATGCTGCGGGTCTTCCCCGTGCGCACCTGCTCCGCCGGGGTGCTCCGCAACCACCAGCAGAAGGGGCGCCCCTGTCTGCTGGGGTACATCGGCAAGTGCTCGGCGCCCTGCGTGGGGCGGGTCACCCCGGAGGAGCACCGCGAACTGGCCGAGGAGTTCTGCGACTTCATGGCGGGCCGTACCGGCACCTATCTGCGCCGCCTCGAACAGCAGATGATGGCCGCCGCCGAGGAGATGGAGTACGAGCGGGCGGCGCGGCTGCGCGACGACATAGAGGCGCTGCGCCGCGCCCTGGAGAAGAACGCGGTGGTCCTCGGCGACGCCACCGACGCCGATCTGATCGCCGTGGCCGAGGACGAGCTGGAGGCCGCCGTCCAGATCTTCCACGTCCGGGGCGGCCGGGTGCGCGGCCAGCGAGGCTGGGTCACCGACAAGGTCGAGGCCGTCGACACCTCGGGCCTGGTCGAGCACGCCCTCCAGCAGCTCTACGGCGAGGAGAGCGGTGACGCGGTGCCCAAGGAGGTGCTGGTGCCCGCGCTGCCCGAGGACCCCGAGTCCGTCAGCGCCTGGCTCGGCGCGCGCCGGGGCTCCCTGGTCTCCCTGCGCGTCCCGCGCCGGGGTGACAAGAAGGCCCTGATGGAGACGGTCGAGCGCAACGCCCAGCAGGCGCTCGCCCTGCACAAGACCAAGCGCGCCGGAGACCTCACCACCCGCTCCCGGGCGCTGGAGGAGATCGCCGAGGCCCTGGGGCTGGACTCGGCGCCGCTGCGGATCGAGTGCTTCGACATCTCCCACCTCCAGGGCGAGGACGTCGTGGCGTCCATGGTCGTCTTCGAGGACGGGCTCGCCCGCAAGAGCGAGTACCGCCGCTTCCAGATCAAGAGCTTCGCCGGTCAGGACGATGTCCGGGCGATGCATGAGGTGATCAGCCGCCGCTTCCGGCGCTATCTGGCGGAGAAGGACCGTACGGGGGAGTGGATCGGCGCGGACGACGTGTCATCGCACGGCGACGACGCGCCGGGCACCCCCGCTTCCCTGGCCGCCCCGGTGGGACCCGCTCTCCCGGCCGCCGAGGCAGTCCCAGCCGTGCCCGTAGTTCCGGCCGTGCCCGTGGTACCGGCGGTTCCGGCCGAGGACGAGGGGCGGCGCAAGCGGTTCGCCTACCCGCCGCAGCTCGTCGTGGTCGACGGCGGCCAGCCGCAGGTCGCCGCCGCCCGCCGGGCCCTGGACGAGCTGGGGATCGACGACGTCGCCGTCTGCGGGCTGGCCAAGCGGCTGGAGGAGGTCTGGCTCCCCGGCGAGGACGACCCCGTGGTGCTGCCGCGCACCAGCGAGGGCCTCTATCTGCTCCAGCGGGTCCGTGACACCGCCCATGATTTCGCCATCCGCTACCAGCGCTCCAAGCGGTCCAGAAAGGTCCGTGCGGGGGCCCTGGACTCCGTCCCCGGCCTCGGCGAGACCCGCAAACAGGCGCTGATCAAGCATTTCGGCTCGGTCAAACGGCTGCGACAGGCCACAATCGAGCAGATCTGCGAGGTACCGGGCATGGGGCGCAAGACGGCGGAGTCCGTCATGGCCGCCCTCGCCCAGGCGGCACCGGCCGCCCCGGCCGTGAACACGGCCACAGGAGAGATCATGGAAGACGACGGGGGAAGCACATGAACGAGCACGACCGAGACGGAGCGGAAGAGATGAGTACGGGCAGCGCTACCGAGCCCGGCGGTGGGACCGACACGGCCATCCCCGAGCTGGTCATCATCTCCGGCATGTCCGGCGCGGGACGCAGTACGGCCGCCAAGTGTCTGGAGGACCTCGGCTGGTTCGTCGTCGACAACCTCCCACCCGCGCTGATCCCCACCATGGTGGAGCTCGGTGCCCGCTCCCAGGGGAACGTGGCCCGGATCGCCGTCGTGGTGGATGTGCGCGGACGGCGGTTCTTCGACAATCTGCGCGAGTCCCTGGCCGATCTGGACGCCAAGCAGGTCACCCGGCGGACCGTCTTCCTGGAGTCCTCGGACGACACCCTGGTACGGCGGTTCGAATCGGTCCGCAGACCCCACCCGCTCCAGGGCGACGGGCGGATCACCGACGGCATCGCCGCCGAGCGCGATCTCCTGCGTGAGCTGCGCGGAGACGCCGACCTGGTCATCGACACCTCCAGCCTCAACGTCCACGAGCTGCGCGCCAAGATGGACGCCCAGTTCGCGGGCGAGGAGGAGCCGGAGCTGCGGGCCACCGTGATGTCCTTCGGCTTCAAGTACGGGCTGCCGGTCGACGCCGACCTCGTCGTGGACATGCGTTTCCTGCCGAATCCGCACTGGGTGCCGGAGCTGCGGCCCTTCACCGGGCTCAATGAAGAGGTGTCGAACTACGTCTACAACCAGCCCGGCGCCAAGGAGTTCCTCGACCGCTACACCGAGCTGCTCCAGCTGATCGCCGCCGGATACCGCCGCGAGGGCAAGCGCTATGTGACCATCGCGGTCGGCTGTACGGGCGGCAAGCACCGCTCGGTGGCCACCGCCGAGAAGCTCGCCGCGCGGCTCTCCTCCGCGGGCGTCGAGACCGTCGTCGTCCACCGGGACCTGGGGCGCGAGTGACCGGACGTTCCCTGCGGCTGCGGCGGCTGCGCAGGTCCACCCACGCGCCACTGAAGCGCGGGCGGGGCGCCCAGCCCAAGGTCGTCGCCCTCGGCGGCGGCATGGGCCTGTCGGCCTCGCTCGCGGCGCTGCGCCGCATCACCGGCGACCTCACGGCCGTCGTCACCGTCGCCGACGACGGCGGCTCCAGCGGGCGGCTGCGCAAGGAACTGGGGGTGCTGCCGCCCGGTGACCTGCGCAAGGCGCTCGCCGCGCTGTGCGGCGACGACGACTGGGGCCAGACCTGGGCCCGGGTCATCCAGCACCGGTTCCAGTCCCAGGGTGACCTCCATGAGCACGCCGTGGGGAACGTCCTGATCGTCGCCCTCTGGGAGCAGCTCGGCGACCCCGTCCAGGCGCTCGACCTGGTCGGCAAGCTGCTGGGGGCGCACGGACGGGTGCTGCCCATGTCGGCGGTGCCGCTGGAGCTCCAGGCACTGGTACGGGGGCATGACCCGGCCCACCCCGACGAGGTCGGGACCGTGCGCGGCCAGGCCACGGTGGCGCTCACCCCCGGTGAGGTCCAGTCGGTCCACCTCGTGCCGCACGACCCGCCCGCCGTGCCGGAGGCCGTGGCCGCCGTCCTTGACGCCGACTGGGTGGTTCTCGGGCCCGGCTCATGGTTCTCCTCCGTGATCCCGCACCTGCTGGTGCCCGAGCTGCTGGAGGCGCTGGTGGAGACCAAGGCGCGGCGGGTCCTCTCGCTCAATCTGGCGCCCCAGCCGGGCGAGACGGAAGGGTTCTCCCCGCAGCGTCATTTGGAGGTTTTGGGACGACACGCGCCTAAACTCACCTTGGACGTGGTCCTGGCCGACGAGGCCGCCGTGCCCGACCGTACTCTCCTCGCCGACGCCGCCAAGCGCCTGGGCGCGGCGGTCGAGCTGGCCCCGGTGGCCTCGCCCGACAGTGTCTCCAAGCATGATCCGGAACTGTTGGCCGCCGCGTATGACCGTATTTTTCGGATGCATGGAAGGATCGGCCCATGGCGATGACGGCAGCGGTGAAGGATGAGATCTCCCGGCTCCCCGTCACCCGGACCTGCTGCAGAAAGGCCGAGGTCTCCTCGATCCTGCGGTTCGCCGGAGGGCTGCACCTGGTCAGCGGGCGCATCGTGATCGAGGCGGAACTGGACACCGGCATCGCCGCGCGCCGGCTCAAGCGGGACATCCTGGAGATCTTCGGCCATGCGTCCGAACTGATGGTGATGGCGCCCGGCGGGCTGCGCCGCGGCTCACGCTATGTGGTGCGCGTCGTCGCGGGCGGTGACCAGCTGGCCCGGCAGACCGGACTGGTCGACGGGCGCGGGCGCCCGATCCGGGGACTGCCGCCCCAGGTCGTCTCCGGCGCCACCTGTGATGCCGAGGCCGCCTGGCGCGGCGCCTTCCTCGCCCACGGCTCGCTCACCGAACCCGGCCGCTCCTCCTCCCTCGAAGTCACCTGCCCCGGCCCCGAGGCCGCGCTGGCGCTCGTCGGCGCGGCCCGCCGGCTCTCCATCGCCGCGAAGGCGCGCGAGGTACGCGGTGTGGACCGCGTCGTCGTACGGGACGGGGACGCCATCGGGGCGCTCCTGACCCGGCTCGGGGCACACGAGTCCGTACTGGCCTGGGAAGAACGCCGGATGCGGCGCGAGGTGCGCGCCACAGCCAACCGGCTCGCCAACTTCGACGACGCCAACCTGCGGCGGTCCGCGCGGGCCGCGGTGGCCGCCGGGGCGCGGGTCCAGCGGGCGCTGGAGATCCTCGGCGAGGAGGTACCCGAGCACCTCGCCGCCGCCGGGCGGCTGCGGATGGAACACAAGCAGGCGTCGCTGGAGGAACTGGGGGCGCTGGCGGATCCGCCGCTGACGAAGGACGCGGTGGCGGGGCGGATTCGCCGGTTGCTGGCGATGGCGGACAAGAGGGCGCAGGATCTGGGGATTCCGGGAACCGAGTCCAATCTGACGGAGGACATGGCCGAGGGCCTCGTCGGCTAGCCCCTGCGCGCTGGGCGCCTCCCTTCCGGGCGACTGGGCCCGGGGCTCCACCGCCCCGCGCGGGCAGCCGGGTCTCACCCGCCAGGCCTGCGTCTGGGAGGTGCCCCCACCCCAGGCCCGCGCCTGGGGGACTTCGGCCGCGGGGACCCCCATCGCCCGGGCGGAACCCGTGCCCACAAGGGTGGGGACCCGGCGTGCCCGTAAGCAGGTGGAGCCCGCGTAGCCGCAAGTTGGTCGCACCCGCGTGGCCGCCGGGTGGCGGGCATGGCTTGCGAGCGGGGCGGGGTCGTGTGGCCGACCTGCGGGGTGTGTCCGGCCATGGAGGGGAGGAGGGGTTGACATGATCATGGCGGGTTCATCAGTGTGTCCTGCGTTTCGATAGGCAGACATCGACAAGGGGGCTCCATGAGACGCGGAGCGAGATCGCTTCTCGCCGCTGCTTCACTGATCGCCGCCACCCTGGCCGCCGCGCCCTCCGCGCAGGCGCAGCCGGGCGGCACCCCGTCCGCGACCGCCCGGGGCGGCGGAGGCGGCGCGGAGGCGCTGTCCGTGTGGCGGGCGAGCGTCACCAAGGACCAGGTGCCGCTGCTGATCGCGGCCGGTGCCGACGGCCATGAGCTCGGCGCGCGGATACCCGCCCAGGGCGCCGCCCCGGTGGAGCTGTACCTCACCGAACGCCAGGCCAGCGCGTTGCGCGCGCGGGGCGTGGCCATCCGGGAGCACACCCTCACCCCGGCCGCCCGCGCGCGGGTGACGGCGGCGGGTGACGGCGTCTTCCGGCGTTACGGCGGTGCGGGCGGCCTCAAGGAGGAGATCCTCGCCACCGCGCGGGCCCACCCGGGGCTCACCAAGGTCATCAGCATCGGCAAGAGCCTCAACGGCCAGGACATCCTCGCCCTCAAGCTCAGCAAGGGCGCCGACCAGCACCGCGACGGCACCAAGCCCGCCACGCTCTATCTCGCCAACCAGCACGCGCGCGAGTGGATCACCCCGGAGATGACCCGCCGGCTGATGCACCACTACCTCGCGGGCTACGGCAAGGACCCCCGGATCACCAGGATCGTGGACTCCAGTGAGCTGTGGTTCGTGCTGTCGGCCAACCCCGACGGCTATGACCACACCTTCGCCGGGGGCTCCTTCGAGCGCCACTGGCGCAAGAACCTCCGGGACAACGACAAGGACGGCAGGCTCACGGCCGCCGACGGGGTCGATCTCAACCGTAACTTCGCCTACAAGTGGGGTTACGACGACGAGGGCTCGTCCCCCGACCCGTACAGCGAGACCTATCGCGGCCCGAGCGCCTCCTCCGAGCCGGAGACCCGGGCGCTGGACGCCTTCCAGAAACGTATCGGCTTCCAGTACGGCGTCAACTACCACTCGGCGGCCGAACTGGTGCTCTACGGCGTGGGCTGGCAGATCGCCACCGCCACCCCCGACGACATCGCCTACCGCACCATCGCGGGCACACCGGAGAACCCGGCGATCCCCGGCTACCGCCCCCAGGTGGCCTCCGAGCTGTACCCCACCAACGGGGAGGCCAACGGCCACGCGTCCAACGCCAACCGGCTGATGATGTTCACCCCGGAGATGTCGACCTGCCAGGCCGTCTCCCGGCTCGATCCGGCCGACGTCTGGCATCCGGCGGACTGCGCCTCCGTCTTCACCTTCCCCGACGACGAGAAGCTGATCCAGCAGGAGTTCGCGAAGAACATCCCCTTCGCCCTCACCGTCGCGGAGAGCTCCCTCGACCCCGACCAGCCCGTCTCCTCGGTCGGGCTCACGGCGGCCGACTTCACCACCGACCCCTTCACCGTCTCCTACGCCCGCTCCGGTCCGCAGGAGGTCGCCGTCACCGCGCGGGTGTCCCTGCGCGCCAAGGAGCTGCGCTACCGCGTCAACGGCGGCCCGGTCCAGCGGAAGCCGCTGGCCGCCTGGCAGGGCGGCGAGGTCTTCGGTGCCGAGAACAACATCGTCTTCGACGAGTACCGCGCCGCTGTCACCGGCGCCCGGACCGGTGACAGCGTCGAGGTCTGGTTCGCGGGACGGACGAAGAAGGGGAAGCCCACCGCGAGCGAACGCTTCACCTACAAGGTCGCCGACCGGGCCGCCGCGGCCACCCTGGTCCTCGCCGAGGAGGGCGGCGCCACGCCCGCCCGCCATCTCACCGCCTACACCGGAGCGCTGGCCGCGAACGGCACCGCCGCCGCCGTCTGGGACGTCGCCACCCAGGGCCGCCCGCACCCGCTGGGCGTGCTCGGTCACTTCCGTACCACCGTCTGGTACTCGGGGGCGGCGGCGCCGTCCTGGGGGATCACCGACGCGGTGCGCTCCTTCGTCAACGAGGGCGGCAAGCTCATTCTCGCGGGCGAACGGGCCGGTGGCAGCGCCAACCTCGGCCGGGTGGTGAGCGACGACTTCGCCCAGTACTACCTCGGGGCCTCGCTGCGCGCCTCCCTCGCGGGCGCCCCCGGCTTCACGGGCGCGGGACGGCTCGCGGGCGCCACGGGCACCCTCGGTGACGCGCCGGGCAACCCGCTGGACGCCGCCGGGGCGTACACCATCACCTCCGACACCCTGCCGCCGGACCGGTTCCCGCAGTTCCGCAGCGCGGGCGCGGGCGGTTACCCGGGCGTGGCGATGCCGTTCTCCCCGTACGAGGGGCAGTGGTACGCGGCGGCCCCGCACGCCCACTCCACCTATCAGCGGCTGACCCGGACCATCGATCTGACCGGGACCACCGCGGCCGACCTGCCCCGGCTGGAGGCGCAGCTCAGCTACAACATCGAACCCGGGTACGACCACGCCCTGGTCGAGGTGCGGACCGTGGGCCAGGACGACTGGACCACCCTGCCGGACGCCAAGGGCTCGACCCGGCCCGCCGTGCCCGCCGAGTGCGCCGCGGGCTACCTGACCGGTGACCACCCGTTCCTGCGCCGTTACCTCACGGTGAGCGGGGGGACCTGTCTGCCCAGCGGCACCAGCGGCCAGTGGAACAGCTTCACCGGGGCCTCCGACGGCTGGCGCCCGGTCTCCTTCGATCTGAGCGCCTACGCGGGGAGGACGATCGAGCTCTCCCTCGCGTACGTCACCGACACCATCGAGGGCGGGCGCGGGCTCTTCCTGGACCGGGCGCGTCTGGTCACCGCGGGGGGCGCCGAGGGCAGCGAGGGCTTCGAGAGTTCGCTGGGCGCCTGGACCTCCGCCGGTCCGCCGCCGGGCAGCCCGGCGCCGCGCGGCGCGTTCGTCCGCAGCCGGGACCTGTACCCGTCGGCGGGCGCGGTGACCACCGGGAGCACCGTCCTGCTCGGCTTCGGGCTGGAGCACCTCACCCTTCCGGGGGAGCGCGCACGGGTGCTCGGGAAGGCGCTCGATGCCCTGAGGTAGTGACGGAGCGTGACGGTGGCGGCGCGTACTCCGCTACCCGGCGGTACGGGCCGCCGCCGCCCCGTACGGGCCCTCCGATGTCACCTCGGGGCGTCCAGGGAGGTAGGGTCGTAAGCGGTCGGGGACATCCCAATACAAACTCGCCGACGACCGTAGGTCGGCGTACCAACGAGGAGATCGGTTTCGTGACGATCCGCGTAGGCATCAACGGCTTTGGCCGCATCGGACGTAACTACTTCCGCGCGCTGCTGGAGCAGGGTGCGGACATCGAGATCGTGGCTGTCAACGACCTGGGCGACACCGCGACCACGGCCCACCTGCTGAAGTACGACACGATCCTGGGCCGGCTCAAGGCCGAGGTGTCCCACACCGCTGACACGATCACTGTCGGTGGCCACACCATCAAGGTGCTCTCCGAGCGCAACCCCGCCGACATCCCGTGGGGTGAGCTGGGTGTGGACATCGTCATCGAGTCCACGGGCATCTTCACCAAGAAGGCCGACGCCGCGAAGCACATCGCCGGTGGTGCCAAGAAGGTCCTCATCTCGGCTCCGGCCAGCGACGAGGACATCACCATCGTGATGGGCGTCAACGAGGACAAGTACGACCCGGCCCAGCACCACGTCATCTCCAACGCCTCCTGCACCACCAACTGCGTGGCGCCGATGGCCAAGGTCCTGGACGAGAACTTCGGCATCGTCCGCGGTCTGATGACCACGGTCCACGCCTACACCAACGACCAGCGGATCCTGGACTTCCCGCACAAGGACCTGCGCCGCGCCCGCGCCGCCGCCGAGAACATCATCCCGACCACGACGGGTGCCGCGAAGGCCACCGCCCTGGTCCTGCCCCAGCTCAAGGGCAAGCTCGACGGCATCGCCATGCGCGTCCCGGTCCCGACCGGCTCCGCCACCGACCTGGTGGTCGAGCTGGGCCGCGAGGTCACCAAGGACGAGGTCAACGCCGCGTTCAAGAAGGCCGCCGAGGGCGACCTGCAGGGGATCATCTCCTACACCGAGGACCCGATCGTCTCCTCGGACATCGTCAGCGACCCGGCGTCCTGCACCTTCGACTCCTCCCTGACCATGGTCCAGGAGGGCAACTCGGTGAAGATCCTCGGCTGGTACGACAACGAGTGGGGCTACTCCAACCGTCTGGTCGACCTGACGGTCTTCGTCGGCAACCAGCTCTGACGGCTCGGAGCACGCGGGCTCAGGCCAGCGACGAGAGCATCACGATGTGAGCGGATGGGCCCGGGTGGCGCGGTGTGGCGCTACCCGGGCCCTGCCGCACGTTTTCCGCCTCCGAGGAGTCCCCTTTCCATGAAGACGATCGATCAGTTGCTCGCCGACGGTGTGGCGGGCCAGCGCGTGTTCGTCCGCGCCGACCTCAACGTCCCGCTCGACGGCACCACCATCACCGACGACGGCCGGATCCGGGCCGTCGTCCCCACGGTCGCCAAGCTCGCCGCCGCGGGCGCGCGGGTCGTCGTGGCCTCCCACCTCGGCCGCCCCAAGGGCGCGCCGGACCCCGCGTTCTCGCTGGCGCCCGCCGCCGCCCGGCTCGGTGAGCTGCTCGGCGCCGAGGTGGCCTTCGCCGGCGACACCGTGGGCGAGTCGGCCCGCGCCACCGTCGCCGCGCTGGCCGACGGCCAGGTCGCGGTGATCGAGAACCTCCGCTTCAACGCCGGTGAGACCAGCAAGGACGACGCCGAGCGCGGCGCCTTCGCCGATCAGCTGGCCACCCTCGCCGACCTGTACGTCGGTGACGGCTTCGGCGCCGTGCACCGCAAGCACGCCTCGGTCTACGACCTCCCGGCCCGGCTGCCGCACGCGGCGGGCTATCTGATCGCCACCGAGGTCGGCGTCCTGCGGAAGCTCACCGATGAGGTCCAGCGGCCCTACACCGTCGTCCTCGGCGGCGCCAAGGTCTCCGACAAGCTCGGTGTGATCTCCCACCTCATGGAGAAGGCCGACCGCATCCTCATCGGCGGCGGCATGGCCTACACCTTCCTCAAGGCCCAGGGCCACGAGGTCGGCACCTCGCTCCTCCAGGAGGACCAGGTCCCGGCCTGCCAGGGCTATCTGGAGCAGGCCAAGGCGCAGGGCGTGGAGCTGGTGCTCCCCGTCGACGTCGTGGTCGCCCCGGAGTTCCCGGACCTGAAGACCAAGGCCCCGGCCCACCCCACCACCACCGCCGTGGACGCCATCCCGGCCGACCAGCAGGGGCTGGACATCGGCCCCGAGAGCGGTGCGCTCTTCGCCTCCAAGATCGCCGACTCGGCCACCGTCTTCTGGAACGGTCCGATGGGCGTCTTCGAGCACCCCGACTTCGCCCAGGGCACCCAGGCCGTGGCCCAGGCGCTCGTCGACTCCCCGGCCTTCACCGTGGTCGGCGGCGGGGACTCCGCCGCCGCGGTGCGGACCCTGGGCTTCGACGAGAAGGCATTCGGCCATATTTCGACCGGCGGCGGCGCCAGCCTCGAATACCTCGAAGGCAAGACGCTTCCCGGCCTCGCCGCACTGGAGGACTGACACCTTTCATGACTACTACGCGCACCCCGCTGATGGCGGGCAACTGGAAGATGAACCTCAACCACCTTGAGGCCATCGCCCATGTCCAGAAGCTCTCCTTCGCCCTGGCGGACAAGGACTACGAGGCCACCGAGGTCGCCGTCCTGCCGCCCTTCACCGATCTGCGCTCCGTGCAGACCCTGGTCGACGGCGACAAGCTCAAGATCAGGTACGGCGCCCAGGACATCTCGGCGCAGGAGTCCGGCGCCTACACCGGAGAGATCTCCGGCGCGATGCTCGCCAAGCTCAAGTGCGCCTACGTCGCGGTCGGCCACTCCGAGCGCCGCCAGTACCACGGCGAGACCGACGAGCTGTGCAACGCCAAGGTCAAGGCCGCCTTCCGGCACGGGATCACGCCGATCCTCTGTGTCGGCGAGGGCCTGGACATCCGCAAGGCGGGCCAGCAGGTCCCGTACACCCTCGCCCAGCTCGACGGCGCGCTGAAGGACCTCCCGGCCGAGCAGGCCGAGACCCTCGTGATCGCCTACGAGCCGGTCTGGGCGATCGGCACCGGCGAGGTCGCCACCCCCGAGGACGCCCAGGAGGTCTGCGCGGCCATCCGTGGCCGTCTGGCGGAGCTGTACTCCCAGGAGCTGGCCGACAAGGTCCGCATCCAGTACGGCGGCTCGGTCAAGGGCTCCAACGTCGCCGCGATCATGGCGCAGCCCGACGTGGACGGTGCCCTGGTCGGCGGCGCCTCGCTGGACACGGACGAGTTCGTCAAGATCGTCCGTTTCCGCGACCAGTGAGTTCACCCTCGCGACCAGTGAGTATGCGGTAGGACGGATCCGTCGTACCCTTGCGGGGGCCGGGGTGGTGTGCCACCCGGCCCCCGCTGTCCGCGGGCCCCGCTGCTACGGGACCGTAGCCGCCCCCGCGACCATGGTGGCGGCCCCGTCCCGGGTGAGGGCCGTCAGCGGGCATAAGTGGCACACACAACGATGTCTCCGAGAACTGTCAGGAAGTAGGGTCCAGCCGTGGTTATGGGGTTCTCGATCGCCCTGATCGTCTTCAGCCTGCTGCTGATGCTGCTGGTGCTGATGCACAAGGGGAAGGGCGGCGGCCTCTCCGACATGTTCGGCGGTGGCATGCAGTCCTCCGTCGGCGGCTCCTCGGTCGCCGAGCGCAACCTCGACCGGATCACCGTCGTGGTCGGTCTGCTCTGGTTCGCGTCCATTGTCGTACTGGGTCTGCTGATGAAGCTCGACAGCTGACCCAGAAGCGTTCCCCGCACGGGCCGGGATGTAACTCCAATCCCTGGACGAGCGTTGGGCCTTACGTAGACTGGGGCACCGCGGCGCAGCCGCCGCGGGACGCTGGGGCAGCACCATCACGCAGGGAGTTACGACCGTGGCAAGTGGCAACGCGATCCGGGGAAGCCGGGTCGGAGCGGGGCCGATGGGTGAGGCCGAGCGCGGTGAGTCCGCGCCTCGCCTGCGCATCTCCTTCTGGTGCTCGAACGGGCACGAGACACAGCCGAGCTTCGCCAGCGACGCCCAGGTGCCCGACACCTGGGACTGCCCTCGCTGTGGGTTCCCGGCCGGTCAGGACCGGGACAGCCCACCGGACCCGCCGCGTACCGAGCCGTACAAGACGCATCTCGCGTATGTACGGGAGCGCCGCAGCGACGCCGACGGCGAGGCCATCCTCGCCGAGGCCCTCGCCAAACTGCGTGGTGAGATCTAGACCGTGTCCGCACAGTAGAGAGTTCCGGCCGGGGCGCCTCAGGGCG
>NZ_JBHVHF010000110.1:0-22771 GCF_042800315.1 Streptomyces sp. NPDC057638 | reverse complement strand
GCCCCGCGCCGCCCCGCGCGGCCCCGCGCGGCCCCGCGCCGCCCCGCGCGGCCCCGCGCCGCCCCGTGGCCACCGACACGACCTAGGGTCAGGGACCATGATCGATGTGCTCGCGGCCGGTCCCCGGATCGCCATCCGCCCCTTCACCTACGACGACGCCGAGGAGTTCACCGCCGCCGTCCGCGCCAGCGAGGCGCACCACCGCCCCTGGCTCTTCCCGCCCCGTACCGCCGAGGAGTACGCCGGGTACGCGGCCCGGCTGATCGAGGAGCCCGCCCGGGCCGGGTTCCTGCTCTGCGAGCGGGCGGAGAACGGGCGGATCGCCGGGTACGTCACCATCAACAACATCGTTCACGGCGCCTTCCGCTGCGGCGCCCTCGGCTACGGCGGCTTCGCGCACGCGATCGGCCGGGGGCTGATGCGCGAGGGGCTCGACCTGGTGGTCCGGCACGCCTTCGGGCCGTTGGGGCTGCACCGGCTGGAGGCCAATATCCAGCCCGGCAACGCCGCCTCCCGTGGGCTGGCGGGCTCCCTCGGCTTCCGGCTTGAGGGGTTCTCGCCCGCCTTCCTCCATATCGACGGCGCCTGGCGCGACCACGAGCGCTGGGCGATCACCAGCGAGATGGTCCCGCCCCTGCCCGCCGGGAAGACCGGGGCGGCGGGGAAAGACTGACGCACGGAACCCCTGTTCGCGGCGGCCGTGACCCTGTTCCATGGTCACGGGCCGGGCGAACCGGAACCGGCCCCACGGCGAGTTGAGCGACAGTGAAGCGAGGTTGCCTTGGCCACCACCGTGCGGCGTACCGTACTCACCCTCCCCGTGGCCCCCGTCGGCCCGGCCAATCCGCTGCCCGCGCTGCGCACCCTGGACCAGACCCACTCCCTCGGCGAACTGACCGAGCGGGACCGGCGGGAGCTGCCCCGGGAGATGGCCTGGCAGATCGGCTACGAACCCCTGCGTACCCTGCTGCCCGTCCGGGTGCGCGACGGCTACGGACGGCAGCGGAGCGAACGGGACCTCGACGCGATCGTGATCGAGAACGACCAGCTGCGTGTCACCGTGCTGCCGGGACTCGGCGGCCGGATCCACGGGCTCCACCACAAGCCCACCGGCCGGGAGCTGCTCTACCGCAACCCGGTCCTCCAGCCCGCCGACTTCGCCCTCAACGGGGCCTGGTTCTCCGGCGGCATCGAGTGGAACATCGGCGCGACCGGCCATGGCACCCTCGCCGTCGCCCCGCTGCACGCCGCCGTCGTCCCCGCGCCCGACGGCGGGGAGATGGTCCGGCTCTGGGAGTGGGAGCGACTGCGGGACCTGCCCTTCCAAGTGGACCTCTGGCTGCCGGCCGACTCCGCGTTCCTGCGTGTGGGGGTACGGATCCGCAATCCGCACGAGCGGGCCGCGCCGGTCTACTGGTGGTCCAACACGGCCGTCGAGGAGCACCCCCGTACCCGGGTCGTCACCCCCGCCGACGAGGCGTGGCACTTCGGCTACGCGCGGCGGCTGGACCGTATCCCCGCCCCCGTCCACGAGGAGGAGGACCACAGCTATCCGGCGGACGGGGAGTTCCCCGCCGACTACTTCTACGAACTGCCCGAGGACGGGCGGAAGTGGATCGCGGCCCTCGGCGCCGACGGACACGGACTGGCGCAGACCTCCACCGGCGCCCTGCGCGGACGCAAGCTCTTCCGCTGGGGCAGCGGGCCCGGCGGACGGCGGTGGCAGCGCTGGCTCACCGAACCCGGCACCGTCGGCTACGCCGAGATCCAGGCCGGGCTCGCCCGTACCCAGCTGGAACATCTGCGGCTGGACGGCGGCGAGGAGTTGAGCTGGCTGGAGGCGTACGGGCCGCTGAGCGCCGACCCCGCCACCGTCCACGGCGACGACTGGGCCGCCGTCCGCGCCGAGGTCGGGGCCAGGCTCGCCGACGCGCTGCCCGCCGAGGCCGTGGACGCCGCCTACGCCGCCTGGCGCGCGAGCGCGGACACCGAACCGGTCCGCCCCCTCGCCACCGGCTCCGGCTGGGGCGCGCTCGAAGTCCTGCGCGGTGGGCTGAAGCTGCCGGGCACCCCCTTCGACGAGTCCACCCTCGGTGAGGAGCAGGCGCCCTGGCGCTCCCTGCTGGACAGCGGGGTCTTCCCGGAGCCGCGCCGGGTCGCCCCGCCCGGGGACTCGCTGGTGGCCCAGCACTGGCGCGACATGCTGGAGACCGCGCCCGCCGAGCCGCTCACCGAATACCACCTCGGGGTGGCCCAGTGGCACGCGGGCGACCGCGCCCAGGCGGTCCGCAGCTGGGAGCGCGGTCTCGAACTCGCGCCCTCACGCTGGCCGCTGCTGCGCTGTCTGGCCGTCGCGGACCAGGAGGTCGGCCACCACCAGCGGGCCGCCGACCGCTATCTGGAGTCCTTCGAGGACCTCTGCCAGGAGCGCCGCGACGACGGCGAGATCTGGACGGCGGCGACCGCCGCGCTCGGCCGCGAGGCCATCGAGGCCCTGCTGCGCGAGCGGCGCGCCGCCGACGCCCGCTCGGTCTGGGCCCGGCTGCGCCCCGCCGTCCAGCGCCGGGGCCGGTTCCGGCTGCTCCACGCCCGGCTGCTGCTCGCGGAGGGGCACCGGGAGGCGGCCCGCGCGATCTTCGACGCCGGTTTCGAGGTCGCCGATCTACGAGAGGGTTCGGAGGTCCTGGGCGAGGTGTGGGCGTCTCTGACGGACGAGCCGCTGCCGGAGGAGTACGACTACCGGATGCGGCCCGGTACCGAGGGGCGCTGAGGCCCGGGCCGCCGAGGGGCGCTGAGGTCGCGCCCCCGCGTCCCGTCAGCCGTCGCCGTCCGGTGCCGCCACGTCGGCGTAGAGGCGGAACAGCCTTGGCAGCGGACGGTCCGCCGACAGCGCCGTCCGGCTGTCGAGGAGCCGTTCCCAGCACTCGGCGGAGAGCCGGCGTGCGGTCGCGCCCGGCCAGGGCCGGGGCAGCAGCTCCGGCGGGAGCAGCGGGTCGGGGCGCATGGCCCGGCTGAACTCGGCGGCCAGTTCCACGGCCATCACCAGCTGCTCCGCCTCGGTGCGCGCGCCCGCCGGGGAGGTGAGCCGGGTGAGGCCGGCCCGGGCGAAGGCGGTGAGGCGTTCGTACCGTGCGGCGATCTCATCGAGCGGCCACAGGGCGGCGGCCAGCGCGGCGGGGGCCTCGGTGCCTGCGGTGCGCAGATCGGTGCTGGTGAGGAAGGTGACCGCGTCGAGGACACCGAGCCGGCGCGCCTCGGCCTCGATATGGTCCTCGATGGGGTTGGGGCTGACGTACAGACCGGCGTGGAGCGGGGCGGCGCCGAGGTGGACCAGCGTGTCGCGCAGGGTGTCACGGGCCGCGCGCCGGGTCTCGGGGATGGCGAAGGCGAACAGGTGCCAGCGGCCGTCCCAGGGCGCGCGCCCCGCGTCCTGGGCGTAGGCGTACCGGACGTAGTCGGCGTCGGGCGCGAGGGCGCCGGTGACATCGGCGACGGCCCGCAGCACGGCCTTGCGGCCCCGGCCCTCATGGGTGAAACGGCCCTCGGCGACCAGGCGTTTGACGCAGAGCCGCACCTGCTGGTCGCTCATGCCGAACAGCCCGGCGACGGTGTACAGCTCGGCGGCGTCGACGGTGCCGTCCTCGCGGACAAGGGCGTGCACCAGCAGCCGGGTGGAGACCTCCGGCCGGAAGGGAGTGTCGGTCATGGTGTCCGCCCGGGAGCGGCGGGGCGGGCGTCGGCGGCCGTGACCTGGCGGCGCATGGTGGTGGCGGCGCTGAACCCCATCGGTCCGCGCAGCCAGGGAGTGCGTGTGGTGCGGACCGCCGCGAAGCCGTGGCGCTCGTACAGGGCCCGGGCCCGGGGGTTGGTGTCGATGACGTCGAGACGGATCCGGTGGCAGCCGTGGTCGGCGGCGACGGCGGCGATCTCGCGCAGCAGCAGTCCGCCGACCCCACGGCCCCGGTGGGCCGGGTCGACGGCGATCCCGTCCATGACCAGTTCGCCGTCGGCGGCCCGGCGTTCGAGCAGGGCGAGCAGCGCCAGCCGGGGCACTCCGCGCACCCGCCCGTAGGCGGCGAGCACATCGTTGGCCCCGCCGCCGGTCAGGGCACGTCCGCCGAGCTGGTACCCCGCCACACCGATCACCTCCTCGCCGTCGAGGACGACGATGCCCCGGTCCGGGTGGAGATGCCGGGCGATGAAGGCGCGTCCGGTCTCCGCCGGGCCGAGCGCCGGGCCGAGCTTGCGTCCGAACGCCTCCCAGTACAGCGCGGCCACCCGCGCCCGCGCCGCCGCCGGGACCTCCCGCCGCACCTCCTGCCGGGTGCTGGGTGTCTTCTCCCTGTTCATCGCGCCGCCTTCCGCATCCGCTGTCCCGTCCGCCCCGGGCGGTGCCGTGTCCGTCCGGGATGATCCTCGGTCCATCATGAGGAACGAGTGTAGTACGTTCATTCTCGGTACGAGCGTTCAAGAAGCGATAGTTTCTTCGAGGAGGTCCATCGATGGCCCACGTCACCCCACCCGTCAGCGGCAGCGGTACCGGCGGTACGGGCGCTTCCGGGAGTACCGGCGGTACGAGTCGATCCGGCGGCGGCGCCGACGGCGGCGGCGACCACGGGAGGGCCGCCGCCCCGCCACCCCGCTCCACCACCCCCGCCGCGCCCGCACGGCTGGCCCATGTCGACACCCTGCGCGGCTTCGCGCTGCTGGGCATCCTGATCGTCAACATCACCTTCCTCGCCTCCGCCTACCGAGGCGCCGGACTGGCCGAGCCCGGCTTCGACGGGCCGCTGGACCAGGCGGTGCGCTGGATCGTGGCGGTCCTCTTCGAAGGCAAGTTCTTCCTGCTCTTCTCCTTCCTCTTCGGCTACGGACTCACCCTCCAGCTCGCCTCCGCCGAACGGCGCGGAACGCGGTTCACGCCACGGTTCCTGCGGCGCCTCGCGGGCCTGTTCGTCCTCGGCGCCCTGCACGCGGTGCTGCTCTTCCCCGGCGACATCCTCACCACCTACGCCGTCCTCGGTCTGATCCTGCTGGCCCTGCACCGCATACGGCCGCGCACCGCCGTACGGATCGCCGTGACCCTGCTGGCGGTCACCGGCGCCGCCTACGCCCTGCTGGCGTTCGCCCTCCGCGACACCACCGGTACCAGCACCGCCACGCTGACCGCCCACGCCGAGGCGGCGACCGAGGCCCTGCGGGGCGGGCCCGCGTCCGTCATCGGCGCCCACCTGGACCAACTGCCCGACGTCGCCGTCATGCTGGTCTTCTTCCAGGCGCCCGCCGCCCTCGCCGCCTTCCTGCTGGGGCTCGCCGCGGGCCGCCGCCGCGCGCTCGCCGACCCGGCGGAGCACCCCGGCGCCCTGCGGCGGCTCCAGCTCTGGGGACTGACCGCCGGACTGGCCGGAGGCGTGGTCTACGCCCACTCCGCCCAGCCGGGCCAGGGCACCGGCTACCAGGTGCTCGGCATCGGCGTCGACGTCGTCACCGCCCCACTGCTGGCCGCCGCCTACGCCGCGACCGTGCTGCTCCTGGCGCGGCGCTGGCGGGAGCACCCCGTCACCGCGCTGTTCACGGCGGCCGGACGCATGACCCTGACCAACTACCTCACCCAGTCCCTGGTGTGCGCCCTGCTCTTCACCGGCTACGGCGCCGGACTCGTCGGCCAGGTCTCCCCGGCCGGGCTCCTCGCCCTCGCGCTGGCCCTCTTCACCGTCCAGGCGGCCGTCTGCCAGTGGTGGCTGCGGCACCATCCGTACGGTCCGGCCGAATGGCTGCTCCGGGCCTGGAGCGGGCTCTCCCGGCCGGACTGGAGGGGCAGGGCCCGCTGACGCGGGGGGCGTTGCCCCGGGGCCGGTGCCTCCCGCACGATCCTTCTATGGAGTCACCCAGGCACCTCTTCCCCCACCGCACCCGCTACCTCAACACCGCCACCTACGGCATCCCGCCCACCGCCGCCCATGAGGCCGCCCTCGCGGCGGAGCGCGACCGGGCCGCCGGGCGGATCCGACCCGCCGAGATGGACGAACACGTCCACCGCTCGCGGGCCGCCTTCGCCCGGCTGCTCGGGGTGCCCGTGGCGCGCGTGGCGATCGGCTCCCAGGTCTCCCCACTGGTGGGCCTGGTCGCCGCCGGGCTGCGGCCGGGCGCCGACGTCGTCGTGGCGGAAGGCGACTTCACCTCCCTGCTCTTCCCCTTGCTCGCGGCACGGGAGCGCGGGATCACCGTCCGCCCGGCGCCCCTCGCCGCACTGCCGGACGCCATCCGGCCCGGTACCGACCTCGTCGCGGTCTCCGCCGTACAGTCCGCCGACGGCGCCCTCGCCCCCCTGGACGCGATCCTGGACGCGGCCGCCGCGCACGGCGCCCGGGTACTCGTCGACGCCACCCAGGCCGCGGGCTGGCTGCCCCTGCCCGCCGACCGGATCGACCTGCTGGTCTGCGCCGGATACAAGTGGCTGCTCGGGCCACGCGGCACCGCGTTCCTGACCGGCACCGAGGAGGCGCTGGCCCAGCTGCCCCCGCTCGCGGCGGGCTGGTACGCGGGCGAGGACATCTGGGACTCCCTCTACGGCACCCCCCTGCGCCTCGCCGCCGACGCCCGCCGGTTCGACGTCTCCCCGGTCTGGAACTCCTGGGCCGGGCAGGCCCCCGCCCTCGAACTCCTCGACGATCTGGGCATCCCGGCGATCCACCGCCACGACCTGGCGCTCGCCAACCGTTTCCGGACCGGACTCGGCCTCGCCCCCGGCGACTCGGCCATCGTCTCCCTCGACGTGCCGCCGGGCACCGCCGAACGCCTCGCCGCGCAGGACGTCGTGGCCGCCGTGCGGGCGGGACGGCTGCGGTGCTCCTTCCATATCTCCACCACCGAGGAGGACGTCGACCTGGCGCTGGAGGTGCTGACGGGCTGACGGACCGACCGGGCGCGTCCGGCCCGGCGGAGGGCGCCCTTCCGGCTCGGGCGCCGCGCGGCGCCCGGGTCAGGTGAGCACCTTGCGGTCGACGTACTCGAAGACCGAACCGTCGGGGTGCACGGCGATCAGATTGCGGCCCGCGGGGGTGGGCACCGGGCCCGCGACGATCCGGGCCCCGCCCTCGGACAGGGCGGCATAGACATCGAGGACATCCCGCACCGCGATGGTCGCCGTCACCTTCCGCAACACCTCCAGCTCCGCCTCCGGCCCGCTCATCAGCAGAAAACAGCCCACGGCCGCGACCGACACCCCGCCGCGCTCGAAACGCTGCGGGGTGCTGCCGGTGAGCCGCTGGTAGAAGGCGGTGGCGGCGTCCAGGTCGGTGACGCAGATGCGAAGAGTGGTGCCCAGAATTTCCATACGGGGGAGGGTAGTTGGCCGCCCCCGCCCCCCGGCACTCCCTCTCCCCCTCGGCACTCCCTCTCCCCTCCCGGCACTCCCTCTCCCCTCCCGGCACTCCCTCTCGCCTCCCGACCCGACCTCTCTCGCGGGCCGCGCCCGCGTGCGGAGTGTCGCCCTGCGGGCAACCTCCATCGCCCCGGGCGGGACGCCTGCCCACAAGGGGCGGAAACCGGCTGCCCGCGGTGGGCGCGGGTCCTGTCGGCGTGGGGTGGACACGGGCCGCGCGGGGTCAGGCGTGGCAGAGGATCTCGCCGTGGGGGACGAGGAACCACGCCGTGTCATGGGTGGCCCACTCCCGCCATCCCGCCGCCACCGCGTCCAGTCCCTCCCGCGTCGTGTGCCCGCCCTCCACCGCCAGGCGGGCGTAGACGGAGGCGACCGTGCGGTCCGCCCAGAGCCCGCTCCACCAGGCGCGGTCCTCGGCGCCGGCGAAGCACCAGCTGCCCGCGCCCGCGCGGATGTCGGTGAAACCGGCGGCGCGGGCCCAGGAGAGCAGCCGCCGTCCCGCGTCGGGCTCGCCCCCGTTGGCGCGGGCGACCCGGCGGTACAGGGACTGCCAGTCGTCCAGCGCGGGCACCTCCGGGAACCAGGTGAAGGCGCCGTAGTCGCTGTCCCGGGCGGCGACCACGCCGCCGGGGCGGCAGACCCGCCGCATCTCTCTCAGGACATGGACGGGATCGCCCACATGCTGGAGTACCTGATGGGCGTGGACGATGTCGAAGGAGTCGTCGGGGAAGTCCAGGGCGTTGACGTCGCCCACCCGGAACTCCACGTTCTCCAGGGCTCTCGCGGCGGCGTGCTCGCGCGCCCGCGCCACCACGTCCGCCGCCCGGTCCACCCCGGTGACATGGCCCTCGGGCACCAGTGCCGCCAGATCGGCCGTGATGGTCCCCGGTCCGCAGCCGATGTCCAGCACCCGTGCCCCCGGCGTCAGCTCCCCGAGCAGATAGGCGGCCGAGTTGGCCGCCGTCCGCCAGGTGTGCGACCGCAGCACGGACTCGTGGTGGCCATGGGTGTAGACGGCGTTCTCCGCGCGCATGACGGCTCCTTCTGGTGGCGTTGGGACGCTCCGGACCATGGGTCCACCGTAGGGAAGGAGACCGAATGCTGAGAAGATCTGTCTTGAATAGCGGGATGGCGAGCTCGCGGGCCCGCTCAGAGCAGCGTCTGCGGCCGGTACACCGTCAGCGCCGCCGGTACCTTGTCCAGCACCAGCTCCGGGGGCGCCTCGCGCACCTCGCCGTCGAAGGCCAGCCGGGTCCCGGGGGCGAGTCCGCCGATCCGCAGCCGGTGCAGGCGTTCGGCGGCGTGCACCGGGGAGCGGCTCAGGGGTCCGGCGAGGGCCGCCGCCACCAGACGGGCGCCGGGCCAGCGCCCGCCGTGGACGATCCGTACGTCCAGCAGGCCGTCCGCCAGGTCGAGCCGGTGGCCGGGGGTCGGGCCGACCGGATCGTAGAGCCCGTTCCCGGCGAACAGCAGCCACACCGGGCGGCGGCGGCCCGCCACCTCGGCCTCCAGCGGACGGCCGTGGCGCAGCACCCGCAGCGCCGCGAGCACCCCGGCGGGCCAGCCGCCGACCCGGCCCGACCAGCGTTCACGCAGGGTCACCAGCTCCGGGTAGACCCCGAGGCTGAAGGTGTTGAGGAAGTAGCCGGGGCGCCCGCCGTCGCCGTCGGGGCCCGGGGTGAAGCGGCCGAGGTCCACCCGTACCGCCTCCCCGGCCGTCAGCGCGCGACAGGTGTCGGCGGCGGACTCGATGCCCAGGTCGTAGGCGAAGTGGTTGTAGGTGCCGCCGGGGAAGACCGCGAGCGGCAGACGGTGGGCGGCGGCGACGGCGGCGACCGTGTTGATGGTCCCGTCGCCGCCGATGACCCCGAGCGCGCGGCAGTCCCGGGCGGCCCGCTCGGCCGCCGGGCCGATCTCGTCGGGCGCGCACTCCAGCACCTTGGCCTCGGGCAGCTCGGCCTGGACGGTGGCGGACGCGCCCGCCGCCCCCGCCGGGCCCAGCGTGAGCACCCCGCCCGTCGCGGCGGGGCCGGACTCCCGGTTGACCAGGACCACCAGGCCCGCGCCCTCCGGCAGCGCGGGCGCGTCGGCCCTCGGCCGGCCGGGCGGCGGCAGCTGGGCCCGCGTCGGCACCAGGGTCCGCAGCGCGAAGGCGGCGCCGACGCCGAGCGCGGCGCCCGCCAGGACATCGCTCGGATAGTGCACGCCCGTGTAGACCCGCGAGAACGCGACCGACGCCGCCACCGGGGCCACCACCGCGCCCCACCCCCGTGACTCCAGTGCCACACCGGTCGCGAACGCGGCGGCCGAGGCGGCGTGCCCGGACGGGAAGGAGGTGGTCCAGGGCTGGCGCTTGAGCTGTCTCACCCTCGGCACCGCGTCCAGCAGCGGGCGGGTCCGGCGCACCGACCGCTTACCGATGGTGTTGATGACACCCGACGCCAGCGCCAGCGAGGCCACTCCCCGGGCGGCGGCCCGCCGTGACCGCCCCCCGGTGCCGAGCGCGGCGATCCCGGCCGCCGCCGCGAACCAGAGCACCCCGTGGTTGGCGCCGCGGCTCAGCCGGGGCAGCACCGGCTCGGCCCCCGGCCACCGCCGGGTGGCGACGGTGTGGAAGAGCCGCCGGTCCACCCGGCTGAGCAGGGCGAGCGCGGCCGGCAGGGAACGTGTGTGGGTGCTGATGTGTGTACTGGGGTGCGACATGGGTCGCGGGTACCCCGTCACGGGGGCGGGCACGCCGACCTGGCTCCATTCGGAAGACCCCGCCGTCGGAGGACTGCCACCCGTCGGTGGGCTGTCACCCACCGGTCACCGCCGCTGGCCGTCACCCGCGTCGGTCACCGCCGTCGGCCCTCACCCACCGGTCACCGCCGCTGATCGCCGTCTGTCGGTGGCCCCACCGCCCTGGTTACGATCCGGTCCGTGAACGCGCACCCCGGCCATGTGGCCTCCTTCGCCGCCGCGTTCCACCGTGTCGTCCGCCGGTCCCGCGCCCACTGTCGCTGAACGTCCCGCGCGTCGTGACGCCCCACGGCTGTCCGACCGTCACTTCCCGCGCGTCTGTCGCTGAACGGCCCGCGCGCCCCTGACGTCACCGTTCGTCCGTCTGGCAGCCTCTCCGCCCGTCCGCCCCTTCGTCCGTCCGCCCCTTCGCCCCTTCGTCCGTTCGTCTCAAGGAGCTCCGAAATGCATCCCGCACGCCGCCGCAGCCTCCTCAAGCTGACCGCCGCCTCCCTCGCCGCCGCCCCGCTCGCCCCCCGGCCCGCCGACGCCCTGCCCCGGGCCGGGGCGGAGGCCGCCACCGCCGTCCCCACCGCCGCGCCCGGCATCGTCAAACCCCTGCCCACCGCGTACTTCACCGTGCGCGGCACCAACGCCGAGAGCCGGTTCGACGCCTTCCGCGGTACCGGGCCGCTCACCTCCGCCGACCGCTTCTTCGTCCGCAACCACACCACCACGCCGAGGATCGACGAACGCGACTGGAGCCTGACCGTGTGGGGCTCCGGACTCGACGGCGGCCCGGTCCGCTTCGGCTACGGGGAGCTGCGGTCGCTGCCCTCCGTCACCCGTACCGCCGTGCTGGAGTGCGCGGGCAACGGCCGCACCCTCTTCACCACCCAGCAGGGCCAGCCGGTCAGCGGCACCTCCTGGACCCTCGGGGCGGTCGGCGCGGCCCGCTGGCGCGGGGTACGGCTGCGGGACGTCCTGCTGAGGGCGGGACTGTCGGCCGCCGCCGTCGAGGTGATGCCACGCGGTCTGGACGCCCCCTTCGTCAGCGAGGGTGTCGACCATGGCCGGGTGCGCCGCCCGCTGCCGGTCGCCAAGGCCCTGGACGATGTCCTCCTCGCGTACGAGATGAACGGCGAACCCCTCCCGTACGACCACGGCTACCCCGTCCGGGTCGTCGTCCCGTCCTGGATCGGGATCGCCTCCATCAAGTGGGTGGGCGACATCGAGGTCAGCGACACCCCGCTCAGCTCGCCCTGGAACACCCGCTTCTACCGGTTCTTCGGCGACGCCCATCCGCCGGAGGGCAGCGCGCCGCTGACCCGGCAGACCCTCAAGAGCGCCATCGAGCTGCCCTTCGGCGCCACCGTGGCGGCGGGTACGACACACCGGCTGACCGGGCGCGCCTGGTCGGCCCACGCTCCGGTGGAGCGCGTCGACCTCAGCACCGACGGGGGCGTGAGCTGGCGCCCGGTGTCCCTGTGCGACACCCCGCGCCGTGACGAGTGGGTCCGTTGGAGCGCGCCCTGGTGCCCCCGCTCGGCGGGTCCGGCCGAGCTGCTGACCCGTACCACCGACCGCGCCGGGAACACCCAGCCCGCCCGGGCCGTCCACAACACCCAGGGGTATCTCTTCGACGCCGTGGTCCGCCACCCCGTCACGGTGGAGTGAGCGCGGCCGCGCGGGAGTGCGGGGGCGCGCCCTCGCCGGTCCGCCCCGGCGTGTCCTCCGCGTGTCCCCGGTGTGCGCGCCCGTCCCGACCCCCGTATAAAGGCGCGTGTACATCCCCGACGGAATCCCGATCGATCCCGACGGCATTCCGGCCGATCGCGACCGGTCCTGGCGGCCCGTGACGCAGGGTCGCCGGAGAACGGGTCACCGTCCCCGGGGCTGACGCGCGGACACGAGGTACCCAGGGGCCCGTGGCCGGGCCCGGACGACCCCGGGAGGCGGCGGCATGCGCTCCACGGAACCCCATGGCGCGAACGAAGCCCACGGCGCGCACGAACCCCACGACACGCACCAAGCTCGGGGCTCGTCGGATTCCCCTGGCGCGAACGCACGCCCTGGTGTGAACGAACCCCACGGCGTCACCCAGCCGCCCCGCCACGGCACCGCAACCGACCGGCACCGTCCCGGCCCGACGCGCGACGGGGGCGCGGCGGACCCGGGCGGCGGCGCCGTGCGCTACGGTCCGCCCGCCCCCGAACCGGGGCTGCCCGTCCTCGGCGACCTCGCCGACGCCCTCGCCGGGGCCGCCCGACTGGCCCACGGCGAGCCCCCGGGCGGCGGGCCGGTGCTGCGGGAGGCCGCCTGCGGCTACTGGACCCGGCGCGGGCTGCGCAGCGTCCCCGACCAGGTGGTCGCCGCCCCCGGGCCCCAGCCGCTGCTCTCGGCGGTGCTCGCCGCCCATGGCGGGGATGTGCTGATGCCCCGGCCGTGTCCCGCCTGGTGGACCCCCCAGGCCCGGTTGCTGGGACGGCCCGCCTACCACGTGCCCACGCCCGCCGAGTCGGGTGGCGTGCCCGATCCGTACGCCCTGCTGGAGACCGTGCGGCGGGTGCGGGCCGAGGGCGGCGAGCCACGGTTGCTGCTGCTCTCCGTCGCCGACGACCCGACCGCGACGGTTCCGCCGCCGGAGCTGGTGCGCGAGGCGTGCGAGGCCGCCGTCGCCGAGGGGCTGCATATCGTCAGCGACGAGACCTGGCGCGACACCCTGCACCGGCCGCACGAGACCGTGCTGGTGAGCCCCGCCGAGATGTGCCCCGGCGATGTCACCGTCCTGGCCGATCTCACCGGGGCGCTGCTGCCGTCCTCCTGGCCGGTGGCCGTGGCCCGGTTCCCGGTCGGCGCCGCCGCCGTACGCGACCGGGTGCTCGATCTGCTGACCGCCCTCGGGGGGTTCGTGGCCGAGCCGCTGGCGGTGGCCGCCGCCCGCGCCCTCGACGAACCCCCGTCCATCGCCGCGCGGATCTCCGGGGCCGCCGCCCTGCACGCCACGCTCGCCACCGCCGTGCACACCGTCGTGACCGCCGCCGGGGCGCTCGCCCGGCCGCCGCGCGCGGGCCGCCACCTCTACGCGGATCTCGGGCCGCTGCGACCGGGGCTCGCCCGCCGGGGGGTGAGCGACTCCATGGACCTGGAGGAGTACCTCTCCGCCCGTCTCGGCGCACCCGCCCCCGGTGGCCACCGCTTCGGTGACGAGCTGGGCGCGCTGCGGGTCCGGCTGGCGACCGCGTACCTCCTCGGCCCGTCGCCCGAGACCCGCGCGCTCTCCCTGACCGCCCCCGACCCCCTGGCCCTTCCGCACACCGCCGACGCCCTCTCCCGGCTGACGGCCGCCCTGGCCGAGCTGGGCTGACCACACGGGCGTACGGAGGCGGGGTGCCGTCCCTCGTACGGAGGCGGGGTCCCCGCCCCCGTACGGAGTCACCGGCCGCGCGCTGCGGACCGGCGCCGACACGGGCGAACAGCCGGGAACAGGTGCGAACCCACGTGGATACCCGGCACACCAGCGCCCCGGCGGGCCTGACCGCCCCGCCCCGGCGCCCCACCGGCCCGCGGGCGGGTCAGGCCCGCTGGGTCGGGGTGTCCGGGTCCGGCCCCGGGCGCCGGTGGCGGAGTCTGCGCCACAGCGCGGGCACCCCGCTGATCAGCAGCGTGAGCCCCACCGCGAGGGCCACCCCCTGCCATGGCTGGGCGAAGAGCGAGCCGCCCAGGACCCCGATCAGCTGGTAGGTCAGCGCCCACGCCAGCGCGGCCGGAAGGCTTCCGCGGACGAACGTCCGCAGGGTCATCCCGGAGAGCAGACACGCCAGCATCACCGGAATCCGCCCGGCCGGAACCAGCCGGGACAGCACGAGGACCGTCACCCCGTGCTCCTCCAGCTGCCGCTGGGCCTGCTCCAGCCGGTCCGGCGGGGCGTGGTCGCGCAGTCGGCCGAGCCAGCGCGAGCCGTTGCGCGAGCGCACTCCGCGCCGCCCCAGCCAGTACAGCGTCATATCCCCGAGGAAGGCCGCCGAGGCCGCCGTGAGGAAGACGAGGAGGAGCGCCAGCGGGTCCGTCTGGTGCAGCGCCACCACCGTCGCCGAACTCACCAGGGCCCCCGTCGGCACCACCGGCACCAGCGCGCCCAGGGCGATGAGGGCGAAGAGCGTGGGATAGCCGATGGCCCGCTGGGTCGACTCCGAGGGCAGTCTGGCCAGCTCCAGCATGTCCACCGCCAGGCTTCCGCCCGCGCGGACCAGGCCCGCCGCGTCGGCCGCCAGGGCGGGGCCGGTGCCCAGCACCTCCGCCGCCAGGCCGCTCACCGCGCCGTCACCGGTCTGACCCGCTCCCCGTGACCGAGCCGGTGCACGGTCACCCCGGGCGCCAGCAGCGCCGCCTGCCGGACGAACTCGTCTCCGGGCGCGTGGAACTCGTGCGGGCGCACCCCGTCCATCCCGATCGGCCAGTAGGTGCCGTAGTGCACCGGCACGGCGGAGCCCGGCCGCAGTGCGGCCAGGGCCTGGGCGGCACGGCCCGCGTCCAGATGGCCATGGCCGAGATAGGGGCCCCAGCCCCCGACCGGGAGCAGCGCCACATCGATCTCGCCGACCGCCGCCGCCATCGCGTCGAAGAGTCCGGTGTCCCCGGCGAAGTAGGTCCGCGCCTCGCCGGTGATCACATAGCCGAGCGCGGGGGAGTGCCGGGGCCCCACCGGCAGCCGCCGCCCGTCGTGGCGCGCGGGCACCGCCCGTACGGTCAGATCCCCGACCCGCACCTCGTCCCCGGGCACCACCTCGGTGACCGCGAGTCCCAGCCGGGCCAGCCGGGGCACGGAACGGCTCGCCCCACCGGGCACGAGGACCCGGGTACCGGGCGCGAGCCGGGCCAGCGAGGGCAGGTGGAGGTGGTCGGAGTGCAGATGGGAGACGAGGACCGCGTCGGCGACGGCCGCCTCCGGGGGCGGCAGGGCGCCGCGCCGCCGCCGCAGGTGCGCCAGTCGCCGCACGAAGAGCGGATCGGTGAGCACACGTGTGCCGGAGTCCTCGACCGTGCAGGTCGCATGACCCCACCAGGTGACCTCCACCGTTACCCGGCCCCTTTCCCCCGACGGCGCGGCGCCGTGGACGCCGCCGTCCCGCCGTCGCGCTCTGTCATCCGTACGTTCATCTCGTGCCGTCGTGCCGCTGTGGGTGGTCCAGGAGGGGCGCGCGGTGTCGCCGCGCGCGCCGTTCCCCGGGTACGAGCGTAGGCCCTGATCCGGAGTAGGGTCGGCGGTTACGACGCGGGCGGACGCCACGGCGGTGGTCGGGCCCGGCCGGGTACGGCGTAGACCGAAGCAGAAGGTAAGGACTTATGGGCGGCTTACGCATGGCGGCCATCGCCAGCCTCACCCCCCTCGAAGAGCTCGACGACGATCCGTTCCTCGTCGACACCCGTGGCCAGCGGGCGATGTGCGCCCGCTGGGCGGAGGAACGCGGACACACCATCACCCGGCATCTGATCGTCCACGGGCTCCGCCATGACCACCGGGGGCTCTGGGCCGATGTGGAGGAGGGACGGGTCGACGGCTTCGTCACACCGAACACCCGGGTCCTGGCGCGTGCGCTGGCCTCGGTCGACCGGTTCACGGCGGAGTGCGCCCGGCGGGGTGTCCCGATCGAGACGGCCGATCTGGCGGAGCCGGTCTACGACGCGGCGATGAAGGCGGACGTCCACCGCAGACTCTCGATGCCGACGGCGGGCTACGACGGCTGCTGAGCGGGTCCGACGGCGGGCTGCGACGGCTGCTGAGCGGGTCCGACGGCGGGCTACGACGGCCGGAATCCGGGTCCGGAAGGTGCCGCTGACCACGCGCCCGCGCCCCGCAACCCCCAGCCGTGGCGGTTTCCCGTTGGGCACCGGTTCGCCCTTCCCTCGTCCACGAGCCGCGCCCGGCCGACTCCTCCCGCGCCCTGCGTGCCGCCCGCCGTGGCGGCAGGCACATCCGCCGCCCTCGCCGCCGCCCCTCGCGCGCCCGCGTGCGCCCCCGTGGCCGGGCCGTTGACCTTGGGTCCCGCTTCGGACCCGCCGCAGTTCCGCGAGGGCCCGCTCCGCGCCCTCCGCGCGCTGTGCAACGCTGGAAGCCGGTGCCGAGGACGAGAGGGATGCGCGTGGCCGAACGATGGCGCAGAGCGGGGGGCGCCCTGCTGCGTGTGACGGCGGTGTGGGCGGTGTCCACCCTGACGATGCTCGTGCTCGCCGGGCTGCTGCCCGACTTCAAGCTCCAGTCCAACGACGGCGAGTCCCTCACCCGTACCTCCCTGACCGCCGCCTGGGGCGCGGGCGCCTTCGGACTGCTCACCGCGCTGGTGTGGCCGCTGGTGGTGCGGGCGCTGCTGCTGGTGCCCGCGCTGGTGCTCGGGCTGCTGGTGTTCTTCCTCAACGGCACACTGCTGCTGGTCGCGCTGCGGCTGATCCCCGGCGGCGGCGCCGCCGACCCGCGGACCGCCATCGTCGTCGCGGCCGCGATGTCGGCCGTCGCCTCCGCCACCTCCACCGCCCTCGCCGTCCGGGACGACGACGCCTACCGGCGCCGGCTGTCCCGGCTCGCCACCCGCCGCTCCCGCCGGGCGGAGGGCGCGAGCTGCCCCGGCAGCGCGGGCATCGTCTTCCTCCAGCTCGACGGCGTCGGCCACGAGGTGCTGCTGAGGGCCGCCAAGGACGGGGTGATGCCGACCGTCGCCGCGTGGATCGACACAACGCACCGGCTCACGCCCTGGCGTACGGACTGGTCCAGCCAGACCGGCGCCAGCCAGCTCGGCATCCTGCACGGCACGACCTACGACGTGCCCGCCTTCCGCTGGTACGAGAAGGACACCGGCCGCCTCATGGTCAGCAACCGCCCGGCCAGCGCGGTCGAGCTCCAGCGCAGGGCGGTACGCCGCACCGGTGACGGCGGGCTGCTCACCGCCGACGGCGCCAGCCGGGGCAACCTCTTCAGCGGCGGCGCCGACCAGGTGGCGCTGGTGCTCTCGGTCTCCACCCGGCGCGGCCGGGCGAACCGTTCCCGCGCCGGGTACTTCGCCTACTTCTCCGACCCGGCCAACGCCGTCCGTACCGCGCTCTCCTTCGTCGCCGAGGTCGGGCGGGAGATCCGCCAGTCGCTGGCGTCCCGGCTGCGCGGCGACTGCCCCAGGATCGGCCGGGGCGGGCTCTACCCCCTCGTCCGCGCCTTCGCCACCGTCGTGGAACGCGATGTGGTGGTGGCCGCCGTCATCGGCGACATGCTCGCCGGGCGCACCGCCGTCTACGCCGATCTGGTCGCCTATGACGAGGTCGCCCACCACTCGGGACCGCACAGCCGGGACGCCGCCCAGGTCCTCGCCTCCCTCGACCGTTCCCTGGCCCTGATCGCCCGCGCCGCCGACCACGCCCCCCGGCCCTACCGGATCGTGCTCCTGTCCGACCACGGCCAGAGCCCCGGACAGACCTTCGAAGGCGCGTACGGGCTGACCCTGCGCGAGGCCGTACGGGCGGGCTGCGGGCTGCCCGTCACCCGCCGGGCATCCCGCAACCCGTGCGGCGCCGAGGCGAGGGACGCGGCGGCCGACGCCCTGCTCGGCGCGCTGCACCGGGAGCCGGAGGAGGGAGACCTCCCGGAGGCCGGTCCGGGCGCCGACCCGATCGTGCTCGCCTCCGGCAACCTGGCGCTGGTCTCCTTCCCCGACGTACCGCACCGGCTCAGCCGGGAGGAGATCGACGCCCGCCATCCGGCGCTGCTGCGCACCCTGGCCGACCATCCCGGCATCGGGTTCCTGCTGGTGCGCAGCGAGGAACACGGCTCGGTGGTGCTGGGCCCCGGCGGTGCCGAGGTGCCGATCGGTGAGCTGCGCGACGACGGACCGCTGGCCGGGTTCGGCCCCGGCGCGGCGGACGCGGTGCGGCGCACCGACTCCTTCCCGCATGTCGCCGACATCATGATCAACTCCAGCTATGACCCCGAGACGGGGCGGGTGCACGCCTTCGAGAGCCAGATCGGCTCCCACGGCGGCCTGGGGGGCGAGCAGTCACAGCCGTTCCTGCTCTCGCCACTGGAGCTGTCCCCGCCCCTCGCGGAGCACGCCGACGGCCCGGAACTGTCCGGCCCGGAACTGTCCGGTACGGAACTGTCCGGTACGGAACTGGTGGGCGCGGAGCGGGTGCACCGGGTGCTGCGCCGCTGGCTCGGGGAGTGCCACGGGCCCGAGATACCGCTCGCGTCGGTGGAACGCGACCACGAACGGGTCTAGGCCTTCTCCGCGAAGTCCCGTCTGTCCGTCGTGCCCTGGCGCGCACTGCCCCTGGGCCTCCGGCCCGGGTGGGGGTGCCCCCGGGCGGAGCCTGGGGGAGCGCCCCCTGTCCCAGCCCCCGCTACCCGACCCCGCCTGATGCATCAGACAGGCCCTCAGGGCTGCCCCGCATCCGCCACCGCGGATCCATCCGCGGGAACCGGCCCGCCACACAGGCGAAAGCCGACGCCAACTCCCCAGCCCATAGGCCAGATTCGCCCATCCCCGCCATGCCCGGAACAACGAGACCGACCAGCTCAGGCGGCGATTTCTGACGGGAGTACGAGCGCATCTCGGCCCCACCCAGGTGGCTCTTCCACGCTCTGCTGATTCTCTTCACGAAGCGCGACGCGGAAGCTTCGAATTCCATGGGCGCACGTGCGCTTTCGAGCTGCTCTCGACGCCCCTTCAGGCGTATATCTATCGATCTAGAACAAGCCACTGCATCCTGAACGCAGTGCTTCCAGGGAGATCGCCGGTGCTCTACATGTTCCCGTAACGGGCCATGGGGATGTCGATGAAACTTGAGCAAAAAACAGGGAGAGTCAATGGCGTGTTCTCGCCTAGCCGCGCCTCAAGGCTGCTCACTAGGGTGGCTCACCCTGAAGCTTCACGCCTGCTTCACGGTAAGAAGAATTCATAACCCATTATCGAATGAAATCGATCTCCAATTTTCACGGATAGTCCGCTCGCATATGGATTTCGTAACTCGCTCCGGCAGACGAGGAGCGAGCAGAGACAGGAGGTTGATATGACGCGAACTCGACGCGCATGGGGAATCTGCGCGGTCATCACGGCACTGGTGGCGGGCTCCAACGTCGCCTCGGCCAGCGCCGCGCCGGACTCGTCCCTGCCGCAAACGCCGCCCGTCACCATGGGCTGCACGAACCATGCGCATAACAACGGGGACGATGCGTACGGCAATTCGACCATCTCTGAGCTGCATATCCGCAGCGGACCTCACAGCAACTGTCCGATCGTCGGCACCGTCGATCGGAACTCAAGGCTGAACTGGCACTGCTTCACCGTGAATGAGGTCGGCAACGAGTGGACCTACCTTGCTATTCACAACACGAACACCTTCGGCTGGGTCTACAACGGGAACCTGACGGGCAGCGGTAGCGAGGTTCGTTGCCGATAGGCATCCGGCGCAAAACCGGTTCTCCGGCAGAGCCGGCCGCTTCAGGAGGAAGTCCATCTCGACTCACCCCATGCGCTGAGCGACAAAGCAGGAAACCTCGCACCCGGGCCGGCTCAACCTGGTGCGAGGTCCTGCATTTCACTACCGCTCGGGGTCGTCCGATCCGTTCTCCTGGTCGAGCGCACGCACGGCTCTGACCTCTGCGGTCAGAATGAGCCGGGCTCACTCCAGGAAAGCCCGGTGCTTTTCCGGCCCTTTCGGGTCCTGGCTGCTGAGGTTGAACTCGGGATGTCGTGCCGCTGATCAGACGGGTTGGATGCTCAGGCCGGTCTCGGTGAGGCGGGCCCCGGCAGCGGCCCGGCGGACGCGAGGGGTCGAATGCCTGTCATGCCCACCGCCCCGCCGGGAACGCTGGGTCAGCGCTGCTCGGCGAGGACAGGGCCCGAACCCACCCGGGCAACGGGCGGGGGCCGAACGGGGGACACCGGAGGGCCGAACGGGGGAATCGGACTCCTGGAAGGCATAGGCGGGGAGAGCGGAGGGGCAGGGGACACACCGTCCAGGAGGTCAGGCCCATGCCCCAGCGCCCCTCCGCGCACGCTCTCGCGGCCCGTTCTGCCCACGCCGTGCTCACGGTGCTGATGGTCGCCGCCGTCGCCCTCGCCCTCTCGGCGGCTCCCGCCACCCCACCCGAGGCACGGCCCCTCGGCGCCCTCTCCGGCGCCCCCCTGGACCCCGTGGGTTCGATCGGACTCACCGGATCGAACGGCTCCACCGGCACCGCGCCCGAGGAGAGCGACTCCACCGTCACCGCCGGGGGCCGCTCCCGCACGGCGGCCCGGCCCCCGGGCCACGGCGGACGGGCCGGGACGGGCCCCGGGCGCGCGCCCGACACCGCACCCGGCCGATCACTCCACCAGGGTCCGTCACCGGCCCGCGCCCCCCGCCGCGAGGTGCTGCGCTGCTGATCGGCGCCGAACACACCGGCACCTCAGCTACCGCATCCCTCACAGGTGGAGTCAGCACATGCCCATCGACCCCTTCGCCGCGCTCAACGCACTGATCCGCGCCGAGGTCGCCCGCTCCGATGAGCGGCGCCGGCGGCCGGAGAACGAGGCCGAGCACACTGCCCCCGAGGAACGCCGTCCGCGACCGGACGAACCCCAGGACCGGCGGACGTGAACCCCGCCATCACCCCTGCCAGGAGGCCATGACCTCCGACGTCATCGACCGGACACCGGTCCCGGCGGCAGGCTGGGGGCACCGGATCCCGGGCGGCGCACTCCGTCCGGGGTCCACCCCGTACCCCGACCTCGCTGGAGGCTGATCCCTATGTCCACCGCGCTCCTCGCCGGAATCGCCCGCACCACCGAGCCGCAGTCCGCCCTGCGCCGGGTGATCGCCCTGGACGCGGTGGTCACCGGCGTGAACGGGCTCGCCTACGCCGTCGCTCCCGGCCCGCTCGGGCGGCTGCTCGGCCTCGACCCGGACACCCTGCGGCCGGTCGGCCTCTTCCTGGTCCTCTACGCCCTCGCGGTCGCCGCGCTCGCCGCCGCGCAGCGGCCCCCGGTGCCGCTGGTGAAGCTCCTGGTCGATGTCAATCTGCTCTGGGTGGTGCTCAGCCTCGTCTCGCTCGTGCTCTGGTTCGACCCGACGGCCGCCGGGACCGTCTGGATCCCCCTCCAGGCCCTGGTGGTCGCGGGCTTCGCGGCCCTCCAGTGGGTGGCGCTGCGGCCCCTCACCCGCTGAGTGAACGCAGCTGGTCCGCCGTCGCCGGGTCGGCCGGGAGGAAGGTCTCGATGGCCAGCTCGGCGACGGTCACGTCCATCGGTGTGTTGAAGGTCGAGATCGAGGAGACGAACGAGAGCGTCCTGCCCCGGTGTTCGAGCACCATCGGCAGAGCGAAATAGGGGTAGGGGAACGCCCCGCCCGGCTCGGACGGCCCCCCGTGCGCACCTCCATCCCCGCCCGGATCCCCGGACCCGCCCCGAGACGCCGGGGCGGGGTAGGCGGCGACCTCCTCGTACACCGCCCGGAGCGCGTCCGAGCGGGAGAGCGCGATCTGACGCTCCATCTGGTGGAGCAGATGGCGCCGCCAGGCGGGCAGATTACGGATCCTCGGCGCGAGCCCCTCGGGGTGGAGCGTGACCCGCATCGCGTTCAGCGGCGGGGCCAGGACATGCTCGGGAATCCCCTCCAGCAGCATCGCGATGCCCCGGTTGGCCGCGATCACCGTGTACACCCCGTCCACCACCAGCGCGGGATAGGGCTCATAGCCCACGAGGATCTGCTCCAGCCCCGCGCGCAACGTATGGAGGGCGGGATCGTCGAGCGCGGTCTCGGCGTAACGGGGCGCGTAACCGGCCGCCAGCAGCAGCGCATTGCGGTCCCGCACCGGTACGTCCAGATGCTCGGCCAGCCGCAACAGCAGATCCTCACTGGGGCGGGACCGTCCGGTCTCCACGAAACTGATGTGGCGCGCCGAGGAATCGGCGCGCAACGCGAGCTCCAGCTGACTCACCCGGCGCCGCTCGCGCCAGTCCCGCAACAGCGGTCCCACTCCCGTACGCGTGACAGTCTTCATGGCCCCGACCGTAGTACGGAGAACGGACTGATGGACGAGGGGTAGGGCCCGGACCCGGTGGTCAGGGGCGCGAACGGCCGAGCAGCACGGCGAGTTCCCCCTCCATGTCCACACGGACCGCGCCGCCCTCCCGCTCGGCGGGAACCGTCGCATACGTATGCGCCAGGAAATGCCGCAGCCGGGCCCGGGTGAACCGCAGCAAGGCCACACCCTCCACGGACCGCAACTCCACCATCGTGCGCGCCCGGTCATGCGGCCAGATCCGCACATCCCCGGAGCCCGACGGGATCCGCAGCCCGGTATCGAGCAGCGAACGCGCGAACGTCCAGGTCACCGACTCGCCATAGAGCGCCACGGAGGCCGGGAAAACCATATGGACGGCGAGCGGATCCCCCGCCTCATAACGCAGCCCGACCAACACGGGCACGGGCTGCGGGGAGTCGCTGACGAGGTGGGCCGGTGCGGTCTGTTCAACGGTGGTCAGCATGTCTGGCTCCTTGGCGCCTGCGGGTTTCCGCTCCTCTCGCACTACGACGCTGTGATTTTTTTTGCGGTTCTTCTGTTTTTTTAGCGGTTCTTCGCCTCCGGGGCGCTTTAGTCGATGTCTCGCGTCCGACGTGCTCGATCGCTCGTTCCTCGCG
>NZ_JBHVHF010000109.1:0-22842 GCF_042800315.1 Streptomyces sp. NPDC057638 | reverse complement strand
CCCCCACCCTCCCGCCCCAGCCGACTCCCTTCCTCCCGCCCAAGCCGCCCCAGTTCCTCGCGTGCCCGGTGTGCGTCCCCCGTGCGGTGCTGGTCGCGGTAGAGGGATTCCGCCTGGTGCCAGGCGGTGGTGGCCGCGGTGGTGTCGCCGAGGAGGGTGTGGAGTTCGGCGATGCGGACCAGGGCGTCGGCCTCCTCGTAGGTGTCGTAGAGGGCGCGCCGCAGGGACAGGGCGTGGCGGTAGTGGGTGAGGGCCGCGGGGTGGTCGCCGGTGTGGCGGGCGATGAAGCCGAGGCTGTCGAGGGTGGCGGCCTCGCCCTGGCGGTAGCCGAGGGCGCGGCACAGGGGCAGGGCCTCCTCGCAGTAGGCGCGGGCCTGGTCCCAGTCGCCGAGGTGGGCGTGGAACCAGCCCGCCGTGTTCAGGGCGCTCGCCTCCCACATCCGGTCGCCCAGTTCGCGGTAGAGCCGCAGCGAGTCGATCGCGTGGACCAGGGCCCGGCGGAAGTGTCCGGCGTGGCCGAGGGCGCCCGCGAGGGACTGGCGGGTGTGGGCCTCGTTGAGGCCGTCGCCGAGGGTCTGGAACTCCAGGAGGGCCTGGTGGAACTGTTCGTACGCCTCCTCCTCCCGGCCGGTGCGCAGATACGCGGTGCCGAGGCGGCGGCGGGCCATGGCCACGGTCCTGGTGTCGTTGAGGCTCAGGCCCGCCGAGAGGCCGGTCTGCCAGACGATCACATGGCAGTCCACATGGCCCCGGCGCAGCAGATGGCTGTCCAGGGCCCAGGCGAGATGCCACACCAGCCGCTCCCACCGCTGCCGGGACGCCAGCCGCAGCGCCCCGTACAGCCCGGCGTGTTCGCTCTCGAACCAGGCCGCCGCCTCCTCGGGGCCGGCGAAGGTGAGTCCGTGCTCCGACGGGGGCGAGGGGTCCTGGGTGGCGCCGTGCGGGTCCGTGATCCGGTCGGCGGCGCGGGCGGTGTCGGTGTAGAACTGGACCAGCCGCCGCAGCGCGGCCCCGGTGTCCGGCTCGCCACGGCCCCGCTCCTTGGCGTAGAGCCGGGTCAGATCGTGCATCTGGTAGCGGTCGGGACCGGACCGGCCGATCAGATGGAGGGTCTGGAGCTGCCGCAGTGTCCGCCGGGCCCGCGCCCGGGTGACCCCGAGCAGCGCCGTCGCCGCGGCGAGGCTGATATCGGCGCCCGTAGCCAGTCCCAGCAGTCCGAAGGCGTTCGCCTCGGCCCGTTCCAGCGAGCGGTGCGACGCGGCGAACACCGCCCGCAGACTGCTGGTCAGATCCCCGGCGTCCAGCGCGTCCAGCCGTTCGTCGGCCTGGCGCAGCTCCTCCGCCAGTTCCGCCAGCGGCAGTTCGGGCTGGGCCACCGCCCGCGCCGCCGCGATGCTCAGCGCCAGCGGCAGCCCCGCGCAGTGCCGCAGCAGCGCGTCGACGGAGTCCGGGTCGGCCTTGGCGGCGAGCGTGCCGAGCTGGCGGACCAGGAGCGCCCGCGCCTCCTCCTCGGGGAGCACGTCCAGTGTCAGCGGGGCGGCGCCGTGGGCGGTGACCAGGCCGGGCAGCAGCCGTCTGGAGGTGATCAGTACGGTGCAGGTGCCGCCGCCGGGCAGCAGCGGCGCCACCTGTTCGGTGTCGTACGCGTTGTCCAGCAGGATCAGCATCCGGCGCCCGGTGGTGAGGGAGCGGTACAGCCCCCCGGCCGCGCCGGGGTCCGCCGGTACGCACTCGGGCGCCACGCCCAGCGCGTCCAGGAACCCCCGTACCGCCATCTCGGTCCGCACCGGCAGGGCCGACGGGTCGAAGCCGCGCAGGTTCACATAGAGCTGGCCGTCGGGGAAGCGGTCGAGGCGCTCATGGGCCCAGCGCAGCGCCAGCCAGGTCTTGCCGATGCCCCCGGTGCCGCCGATGGCCGAGATCACCACCGCCTCGCCGCTCGCCGGACCCGCCTTGACCAGGTCGTCGAGGGCGGACAGCTCCCGGGTCCGCCCGGTGAACGCGGCGGGCGCGGGCGGCAGCTGACGCGGTACGGGACGGTCCGCGACGCCGACCGGGGGCGCGCCCGCCTCCTCGGCGAGGATACGGGCGTGCAGATGGCGCAGCTCGGGCCCCGGGTCCACGCCCAGTTCGTCCGCGAGCCGCCGCCGGGTGCGCTCGTACCACTCCAGCGCCGCCGCCTGCCGCCCCGAGCGGTAGGCGGCGAGGATGTACTGTCCCGCCACCCGCTCGTCGAGCGGATGCGCCTCCGCGCGGGCCGACAGTTCACTCACGATCCGGGCGTGCTGCCCCAGTGCCAGCCGGATGTCCACCAGGTCGAGCCGGGCGGCGAACTGTTCCCGCTCCAGCGTGGCCCGCTGCTCGGCGAACCAGGGGGTGTCCGCCCCCGCGAACGCCTCCCCGCCGCGCCAGAGGACCAGCGCCTCCTCCCAGAGCTCCACGGCCCGCTGGCCCTGGCCGCCGGTGCGGGCCCGTTCCGCCAGCGCGCGGAAGCGGTGCGCGTCGACGGCGTCCGCCGGGAGCACCGGCCGGTAGCCGCCGGACTCCCGCACCAGCCCGATGCCGAAGGGCGCCAGGACCGAGCGCAGCCGTGACACGTACGCGTAGAGCGTCTCCCGGCTCCGACGGGGTGGCCGCTCACCCCAGATCCGCTCCACCAGCGTCCCCACCGGCACCGTCCGGCCCGCGTCCATCAGCAGTGCCGCCAGCACCCACCGCTGGCGGGCGGCCCCGACGTCCACCGGAGCCCCGTCCTCCGTCCACACCTCGATGGTTCCGAGAACGCCGACCCGTAAGGCCATGGCACGTGCCTCCCCTGTGGTGCCGGAGCCCCGCCCCCCAGGCGGCCTCCCGTCCGTATCCTCAGCCCCGGTCACCTGCGCCACAAGGTTTCCACAAGGTTTGGCGCAAGCCCTCCGGCGCACCATGGCATCAGCCCTGGACAGGGGACCCGGCTCGGGGGAAGCACCGGGCGGCGCGGTGGACCGCGCCTCCGGTCGCGGCCGGGCCAGGGCGTGCGGCGGACGACCGGTATCTGTGACCGATCGTCCGCCGCGTAGGAGGTCCGTCCCGTGCCGGACGGACGCGCCGTCCCACCCGTGCTCGGGGGAGGGTGGGACGGCGCCTTCGTGTGTCCGCCGCGGCGCCGTACGGAGGCGGCCGGGCCTCCGGGCGGGCGCCGCCCGGCGCGCTCCGTGAGGGGCCCGCACCCGGCACGGCTCACGGGCGGCGCCGGGCGGCCGCGTGGGCGTGGGCGGGCCGACGCGCCGGGGCCCCGGGCCCGGGACACCGGCCGATGGACCGGCCGGTTCAGGCCCATCGCCCGATCCCCGATCCCCGCCCCGGCCCCGGCCCCGGACCTGACCTCCGTGCTGAGCCGCGCCACCGGGTCGGCGGGCTGTCACGTCGCCGCGCTGTCACGTCGCCGCGCTGTCACGTCGCCGGGCCGCCGGGCCGCCGGGCCGTGGGGCCACCACGCCGCCGCACCGTCACACCGCCGGGCGGGGACCGGGCGCGAGCCCGGCCCGCACCGGAACCCCGCGCGCACCGGAACCCCGCCCGCGCCGCCGAACCGGCACCCGCCACGGATCAATGGCCTTTCCGGTTCAATCCCGCGATGTGGAAAATAAGCACGGCAGGATCACACGGCGCATTTTCGGGCCCGTCCGCGCGACCCGCGCGACCGTGTTTCCGTTCCCCGCCGCCATTCCCGCTCGCATTCCCCCGTGGTGTCGGCCGGGCGATGGGATGACACTCCCGGGCCTTCCCGGCGAATGATCGCCGCCCGCTGCGCATACCCCGCGCGCCTCATTCTGGTTCCGAGACGGCACCCAGGGGCGAACCGGACCGCGCCGACGGCGCCAGGCACGCTCTGCCCCTCACCGTCCGGCGGCCGTCAGCGCGGTGCTGAGCAGCGGGGTTCGCGTCGGGGCACGGGTCCTGCGGTCCGGCGTACACCGTCCGGTGGCCCTCCTTTCCCGGGGCCACGGCCGGACCCGGTGGATATCCCGGCCCGGGTCGCGCGCCCTTCTTCTCCGTACCGCTTTCGAAATGCCGGTGACACATGGGAATCTGGAGCAAGCGAGACCGGGGCGACGGAACGGTCGCAACCGTCCCCCGAGGATTCCGACGCCATTCTTCTGCGAGAACTCCCGCTCATTCGCGGGTTGTGCGTGCGGGAGTGAAATCTCCCGCACCGACGCAGAACGTTCCTCGTACGGGCGGAAAATCCGCCGACACACTGGATAGTGCGCGCAGGAAGGACACCGGATGATCACGGACATCGAGTCGGCCACACCCGCTCTGTGCCGCCTGCACCTGGGGCGGGAGCTGCGCCAGCTCCGCCAGCTGGCGGGATTACGGGCCAACCAGGTGGTCAAGCGCCTGATCTGGAGCCCGTCCAAGCTCACCCGGCTGGAGACCGGGGAGAACGCGGCGGTGGAACCGTCGGACGTCATGGCCCTGTGCGAGATGTACGGCGCCGACGCGGAGAAGCGGGCGCTGCTGACCGGGTACGCGGTGGTGACGAAGACCAAGCGGGACTGGTGGCAGTCGGGGGAGTTCCGGCCCGCGATCACCCCGACCTTCAAGGCGTATCTGGGGCTGGAGGCGACGGCCTCGGCGATGCACAACTACGAGGCGGAGTTCGTCCCCGGCCTGCTGCAGACGGAGGCGTACGTCCGCGCGATCTACCAGGTGGCCCGGCGGGGGCTGAGCGAGGAGGAGATCGACCGGCATGTCACGGTCCGCATCACCCGCCAGGAGGCGCTGCGCCGGGCGGACACGCCCCTGCGTTTCGCGGCGGTCGTCAACGAGGCCGTCCTCTACCGGGGGGTCGGGGGAGCCGCGGTGATGCGCGCCCAGCTGGAGCACATCGCGGAGGTGGCGTCCTCGCTGCCGCGGGTACGGGTGCAGATCATGCCGTTCCGCGCCGGGGCGCACACGGGGATGAACGGGGCGTTCACCCTGCTGCGGTTCCATGAGCACGACGCGATCAAGCCGATCGTCTATCTGGAGAACCTGGGGGACGCCCAGGTGATCCGCAGCGGCACGTGTGTGGACCGCTACGAGGACGCGTTCTCGGGGATTCAGGCCGACGCCCTGGGGCCGAAGGAATCCCTGGGCATGATCCGTGCCGCGCTGAGGGAGCATTGACCCCATGAGCGATGACCCACTGGCGAGGGCGCGTTGGTACACCTCCAGCCACAGCAACAACCAGGGTGGTCAGTGCGTGGCGGCGGCCCGGCTCCCGGCCGCCATGGCCCTGCGTGACACCAAGGACCCCCGGGGTTCCGTCGTCATCGTCGGGGACGGGGCCTGGACCCGCTTCCTGACCTCGCTCAACGCCCCCTGACACCCCGTCTCCCGTCGCGCGGGCGGGAGGCGGCCCACGGCTCGGGCGCACGGCCTGGGCGCGTGGCTCGGGCATACGGCTCAGGCGCAGGGCTCGGGGATACGCCTCGGGCGCGTGGCTCGGTCGCATGGGGCTTGGCCAGGTGCCTGCCCGGACGGGCCGTCAGAAGGGCGTCTGGATCCGGACGGCGGTGATCCGCAGTACGGGCTGCGCCACGTAGTACACGACGAAGCAGCCCGCGACGGTCGCGTCCCGCCGGTCCCGCTCCTCCCGGATCGGTGTGGACCCCTCCGCGTACGGGGCGGCGGCGAGCTTGCGCATCTCGGTGTCGAACCGCGCGCGCAGCCCCTCGGGCAGCACCTCCCGGACGAGGGCGGCGTCGGGCGCGTAGGCCAGCGCGTAAGGGCTCATGAGGGCACCGGCCCACCCCGCTCGTCCACGATGCCGGTGTAGTCACCCCGGCTCAGCCGCTCGAACACCTCGTCATCGGCCCGCCGCGCCGCAGGCGGCAGCGCCCAGCGGGCGGCGACCCGGGGCAGTTCGGCCAGCGGGGCGCCGCTGATCTCCTCCTCGAACCGGGCCCGTTCCTCCTCCGTCAGGCCCGCACGGATCTCGGCGATGGTGCCCGGCAGCGTGACCAGCTCGCCGCCCACGAAGGTCCGGATCACCCCAGCCTCCCCTCCCGGTTCGTTCCTCCCCGTGGAGCAACGGTAGCGGTGTGTCAGCGGGCATGAGCGCGCGGACCCGGTCGAGGCGGGCGGGTGAAGCTGGTCGAGGCGGGGCGCGGACCCGGTCCGGCCGCCGTGACGGGATCAGGCTCAAGGGAGCGGGTCGCGGTCGTTCCGGCGGCCGCCACCTGGACGCCGCCGTTGATGCGGGCCCGGCGGCTCCCGGGCGGCGGGCCTCGGGCGCGCTCGTCCCGGACCGGACCGGACCGGGCGGGGCCGACGGCCGTTCCGTCGGCCCGCGGGGCCGTCCCCGGGCGGAACCGCCGGGGGAGGGGTGGGTCAGGTCAGCGGAGGGGCGGGGCGGTCGTCGGTGGTGTCCCAGATCGGGTCGGGCGTGGAGTGCTTGTTCATAAGGCGCAGCCTGTCATGGACGGGGACGGGTGGCGGACGCTCGGTTCGTACGACGTCATCGGTTGAGACGACCGGGGTGGGCGAGCGGTTGTCCTCTTCCCCTGATCTCCTGTGATATCGCCATCGGTGGACCGGCCGTGACGGTACGTGAGTGGGGTGCCGGGATGAGCGGCCGGTGTGGTGCCGGTCGTCGCGGGTGGGCTTCGCGCCAATGTCGGTGGCGGGCCTGACGCCCCGTCTCCCCGTCACCCCGCGGCGGGCCCGTGCGGTGGCTCCGGGGCGCCCAGTCTGTGGAACGTCGGCACGACACGGGGCGAAATTACGCAAACAGTGACTAACCGCATGGTGACATCAGCCCGTGAGGTCACAACCGTGGCGGCGCGGCGCACGCGTCCCGCCGTCAGCAGGCCCGCACCCCGCGCCCGGGTGACCACGGGGAATCAGGGGTCACCCGCGCGCCAGGGGTGACGGGAGCGGCCCCGGCGCGCCCATGGTCCTCATCCGGCCGTTGCCCACATGCCATGTACTCGACAATTTGTCGTCATGCGCGCCCACTCCCCTGCGAGGGGACCGCCCTCGCCGAACCCGCGGACCCCCGAACCCGCGGACCCCCGAACCAGCGGGCCAGCGGACCCCCGAACCAGCGGACCGCCGTACCCGTGTACCGCCGCACCGACACCCCCTCAGACCAGCAGGGAGCGACCGCGCCCATGAGCCACAGACCCGAACTCCGTGCCGCCGCCGCGCGACTCGTCGGCCGGCGGCGGCTGCTCACCGGCACCGCCGCCGCGTTCACCCTCGCCTTCGCCACCGATCTGCCCGGATCGGCGCACGCCGCCGCGAGGGACGCCCGCCTGGAGATCCCCGAGGACCCGTTCCGGCTCGGGGTGGCCTCCGGCGAACCCCGGCCGGGGGCCGTCCTGCTGTGGACCCGGCTCGCGCCCCAGCCCTACGAACCGGGCAGCGGAATGCCCCAGGCCCGGTTCGACGTCGACTGGGAGATCGCCCACGACAGCCGCTTCGCCCGGATCGCGCGGCGCGGCACCGAGACCGCGCACCCCGAGTACCACCACAGCGTCCGGGCCGATGTCACCGGACTGGACGCCGACCGCGCCTACTACTACCGCTTCCGCGTCGGCCGCTGGATCAGCCCCACCGGCCGCACCCGCACCGCGCCGCGGGAGGACGCCGCCACCACCCGGCTGCGGATCGGGGTCGCCTCCTGCCAGGCGTACCACGACGGCTACTTCACCGCGTACCGCCACCTCGCCGACGAGGATGTCGCCGCCGTCTTCCACCTCGGTGACTATCTGTACGAGTACGCCGTGAACGCCGCCGGAGGCCACCGCAACGACCCCGCCCTCGCCCTGCCCGCGCACTACAACCGCGAGACCGTCACTCTGGAGGACTACCGGCTGCGCTACGGGCTCTACCGGTCCGATCCCGACCTCCAGGCCGCGCACGCCGCCCACCCCTACGTCCTGACCTGGGACGACCACGAGACCGAGAACAACTACGCCGGATCCGACCCGGAGAACGGGGTGCCGCCGGAGGAGTTCCTGCTGCGCCGGGCCGCCGCCTACCGCGCCTACTGGGAGAACCAGCCGCTGCGCGCCCCCCAGCGCCCCAGCGGCCCCGATATGCGGCTCTACCGCAGACTCCGGTTCGGACGGCTGGCGCAGTTCGACATCCTCGACACCCGCCAGTACCGCTCCAACCAGGCGTACGGGGACGGATGGCGCGTCCCCGGCCCCGAGTCCGAGAACCCGGCCCGCACCATGACCGGCGCCACCCAGGAACGCTGGCTCCTCGACGGCTGGAAGTCCTCCGGAGCCACCTGGAACGTCGTCCCCCAGCAGGTCACCTTCGCCCAGCGGCGCGACACCCCCTCCGCCGCGTACAAGGTCTCCATGGACGCCTGGGACGGCTACCCCGCCGCCCGGGACCGCGTCCTCGCCGGGGCGCGGGCCGCCGGGGTCGAGAACCTGATGGTCCTCACCGGCGACGTCCATGTCAGCTACGGCTTCGACCTCAAGGCCGACTGGTCGGACCCCGACTCGCGCACCCTCGGCACCGAGATCGTCACCACCTCCATCAGCAGCGGCCGCGACGGCGCCGACCGGCCCGCCAACTACGACAACCTCACCCGCGCCAACCCCCATCTGCGCTACTACCACGGCCGCCGCGGCTACACCCTGATCAGCTACGACCAGAGCCAGGCCCGCGCCGACTACCGGACCGTCAGCGCGGTGACCGTGCCCGGCGCGCCCGTACGCACCGCCATGTCCCTGGTCACGGAGGCGGGGGAGCCGGGGCTGAAGCCGGTGTAGATCGCGTCTCTCAGCGGCGGGCGTGGCCCACCAGATGGTGACGGTCGCGGGCATCGGTCCAGACGAACAGGGCCACGTCCGCGACCTCGGCCGACGGGATCCGGATATGGGGCTCCGGCAGGGCCAGCGGCCGGGGCGCGGGCCGGGTGAGGTCCAGTTCGACCGGGGTGCCGCCGCCCGCCAGCGCGTCCGCCGCGCCCCGGGCGCTCGTCGCGCCGTAGGCCGTGCCCGCGCCGGTGACCGTCGTCAGTGTCAGCGGCGCGGCGCCGCCGTCCAGCCGCTGGAGACAGTGCCCCTTGCGGCGCTTCAGATCGAAGGCGAGATGGCCCGCGACGACGAAGGCGCCGTCCGGGGAGAGCGCGGCCCGCGGGTGCTCGCCCGGCTCGATCGCCGGACGCACACACCGGGCCGCGGCCAGCGGCCTGCCCGACGCGGTGTCATGGACCGCCCAGATCTCATGCGTACGGGCATCCGCCCGCCCCCGGGCCGGACGCCACTTCGCCACCAGACGGCCGCTCACCACCGACGTCGGCACCCCGGAGGCGGGATCGGCGCCCGCCGGGGCCGCCCGGCGGCTCTCCCAGCCGCCCCGCACCCAGAACCCCGACTCGCCGCTGAGCAGCAGCCCCCGCGCGGTCAGCCCGCGCACCTCGGTCAGACGGCGGCAGCCGGTACAGCCCCGGGGAGCGCCGAAGGCGCGCTCCGGAACCCGGGTGACCCGGCCGGTCGCCGGATCGACCACCGCGTTACGGGTGCGACCGTCGGCGATCAGGATCCCCGGGCCGGTGCCGGAGACCACCGGAGCGGTGGGCCAGGGCACCTCGACCCGCCGCAGGGTGCCGTCGACGGCGTCATGGATGTCCAGCGACACGGCGCTGACCCCGCGCGCGGCGAGCGCGTCGGCGCCGGGAACGGTGTCCCCGGCCGCCGTCGCGGAACGCCCGAACGACCACACCACCAGATAGTCCCGGCCGCCCTGGGAGACCGACAGCAGCCGTGGCACCCCCGAACCTCCCGGGCCGGGCGACGGCAGCGGCGGGCCGCTCCAGACCGCCCGGCCGGTCGCCGCGTCCAGCGCGCGCAGGCGCGAGCCGGTGCCCGGGGCGGGCTCCAGATAGGCGACCCGGCCGGTGGCGGGGGAGACGGCGTACGCGGCGGCGGCCACCGGCACCTCCCACCGGGGGCCCGGCTCGAAGGCGGCGGGGACCGTCAGACGCGGGGCGGGCGGGCCGCTGGGCGAGGCGTTCGCCGCCCGCGCCTTCCCCGGCCCGGCATCGTGGTCGCCGTGGGCCCCGTCGGCGCCGTCGCCGCCCGTGCCGCACATGCCCAGCACCAGCAGGGAGGCGAGCAGGGTGATCCCGCCGACGAGACCGAGCCGCAGGGCGCGCCGGGCGGGGGAGACGCCTCGATGGGCGGGGGAGACAGGGCGGCGCGTTCGTGCCATGCGTTCTGGGCTCCTCTGGGAGGGAGGGGGGCGCGGGCACCCGCTCACGTTCCGTACACCACGAGACCCGCCAGCGTAGCCAACCCCGCGCCGCCCCCTGCCTCGCCCCCCGCCCGCGCGACGCGAGCCCACACCACGCACGGACCCGCCCGCTTGTGGGCCGCCCGGGGCGAGGGGGGGGCACCCCCAGGCTCCGCCCGGTGGCGGCCCCCCTCGCCCGGACAGGACCCAGCAGGCCCCGCAGGGCCCCCGGCGGTGGGCCCGTAGGATGCGGCTGGTGAACGGGATCCCCACCGCGGACGTGCTGCGCGCCGCGCTCTCCGGCGTACTCGACGGCCTTCCGCCCTCGCACGCCACCCGCGCCGTCGAGCGCCTGATCGCCAGCTACCGCGGTACCACCCCCACCGACGCCCCGGTCCTGCGCGACCGCTCCGACGTCGCCGCGTACGCCGCGTACCGCATGCCCGCGACGTTCGAGGCCGTACGGTCCGCGCTCGCCGCGCTCGGTGAGGCCGCGCCCGGCTGGGTGCCGGGCACGCATATGGACATCGGTGGCGGGACGGGCGCCGCGAGCTGGGCGGTGGCGGAGGCGTGGGACGGCGCCGCGCGCACGACGGTGCTGGACTGGGCCGAGCCCGCGCTGGCGCTGGGGCGGGAGCTGGCGGGGGCGTCGGGCCTGCCGGGGCTGCGCGAGGCGCGCTGGGAGCGGGCCCGGATCGGCGCGGCGCTGCGGGTGGCGGACGCGGACCTGGTCACGGTCTCGTACGTACTGAAGGAGCTGACGGAGGCGGACCGGGACGCCCTGGTCGCCGAGGCCGCCCGCGCCGGGCAGGCCGTGGTGATCGTGGAGCCCGGCACTCCGGACGGCTATGAGCGGATCCTGAGCGCCCGCGCCGCACTGATCGGGGCGGGGATGAGCGTCGCGGCGCCCTGTCCGCACGACCGGGACTGCCCGATCACCCCGGGTACGGACTGGTGCCACTTCTCGGCCCGGGTCAGCCGTTCCTCGCTGCACCGGCAGGTGAAGGGCGGTTCGCTGGCGTACGAGGACGAGAAGTTCTCGTATGTCGCCGCCACCCGTTTCCCGGTGACCCCGGCGGCGGCGCGGATCACCCGCAAGCCGCAGATCCGCAAGGGCCTGGTCCAGCTGGAGCTGTGCACGGGGCCCGGGACGCTGGAGCGGGTCAATGTCACCAAGCGCCAGGGCCCGCTCTACAAGGGCGCCCGCGATGTGGAGTGGGGCGACGCGTGGCCGCCCCACACGGACTAGCGGATCAGGCGCGCAGCTCCTGGGTGCAGCACTTCACGCTGCCGCCGCCCTTGAGGAGTTCGCCCAGGTCCATGCCGATGGGTTCGTAGCCCCGGTCCCGGAGCTTGTCGAAGAGGCCCACGGCGGCCTGCGGCAGCAGGACGTGGCGGCCGTCGCTGACGGCGTTGAGTCCGAAGGCCCGCGCGTCGGCCTCGTCGGCGATGAGCGCGTCGGGGAAGAGACGGGCGAGGGCGGCCCGGCTGCCGGGGGAGAAGGCGCCGGGGTAGTACATGACGTCGTCGCCGTCGTCGTCGAGGACGGACAGGGCCGTGTCCAGGTGGTAGAAGCGGGGGTCGACCAGGTCGAGCCCGATCACGGGCCGTCCGAAGAACTCCTGGGCCTCGCCGTGGGCGAGGGGGCTGGACCGGAAGCCCCGCCCGGCGAGCAGATAGGAGCGGGTGACGGCGAAGTCGCCCTCGCCCTCGTTGATGTGCGCGGGCTCGTGGAGTTCGGTGTAGCCCGCCGAGCGGAACCAGTCGCGGTGGACGGCTTCCTCGGCGGTCCGTTCCGGGTGGGCGAACCGGGCCAGCAGCACCCGCCCGTCGATGACGGTCGCGCCGTTGGCGGCGTAGACCATGTCGGGCAGTCCGGGCCGGGGGGTGAGCAGTTCGACGGTGTGGCCGAGCGAGCGGTAACGGTCGCGCAGGTCCTCCCACTGGGTCAGCGCGAGGGGGAGGTCGACCGGTTTCGCCGGGTCCATCCACGGGTTGATGGAGTACGTCACTTCGAAGTGCGTGGGTGGGCACATCAGGAAGCGACGCGGCGACGCGTCACGAAGCGATGAGCGCAAGGAGGGCTCCTCACAGACGAGTACGGCGGTGGTGCACGCGGTCTGCGTGTTCCGCCATGGTGAGGCCGAAACGGCGCGATGGAACCCGTTCGTCGCGAGGATCACATCCGGCTCCAGCGCGGCATGACGGGGGCACCAGGAGGTTTGGCGCCGGGTGTGGGGACCGTCACCACCACATTCAGGCCGAGACGATACGTATCGCCTCTGGCGCGGTAGATTGCGTCGTATGACCGACGCCAAGGCCCCCGACTCCAGCCGCCGCAGCGAACGCTCCCGCCGCGCCATCTACGACGCCGCCCTCGCCCTCGTCGTCGAGGTCGGCTACGGACGTACCACCATCGAGGGGATCGCCGCCCGTGCCGGGGTCGGCAAGCAGACCATCTACCGGTGGTGGCCCTCCAAGTCCGCGGTCCTGATGGAGGCGTTCCTCGATCTGGCCGGGCAGGGCACGGACGGCCCGGGCGCCACCGGGGAGGGCCCGGCGCGGTCGTACGCCTTCCCCGACACCGGCGATCTCGCCGCCGATCTGAGGACCGTGCTGCGCGCCACCGTGGACGAGATGAACAACCCTGTCGTCGAGGGGCCCACCCGCGCGCTCGCCGCCGAGGGCGTGCTCGACGCCGCGCTGGGCGCCCAGTTCGTGGAGAAGCTGCTGGACCCGGCGATCCGGCTCTACGTCGACCGGCTGCGGGTGGCCGAGGAGGCCGGACAGGTACGGCCCGGGATCGACCACCGGATCGCGACGGAACTCTTCGTCGGGCCCCTCTACCACCGCTGGCTGCTGCGGACCCTGCCGCTCACCCACGCCTACGCCGACGCCCTCGTCGACTACGCCCTCGCCGGACTCGCGCCCCGCCCGTGACGGCGCCGCGCCACCCCTGAACGCGCCCGCGCACCCGACCGGCCCGGTCCCACTCCTCCCCCGGTTGGGAACTGTGGCCACCCACGGCGCAGGATGGTGCGACCATGGTAGAGACCACGCGGGGCGAGCCTGAGAGCTGTGAGGGGATAGATGGGCGACGGTAAAGGCCGCTATCGCGGCACGGAGAGCAGGCTCTCCTGGGAGAACCGGATCGCCCAGTGGCTGCGTCGGCGCCCCCGGGACACCGATGGCCCCGACGCCGACGCCTCCCGCCGCGAGGAGCTGCTGCTCGCCGTCGCCGAGGCCGGGATGCCGCTGGCCCCCGCCGCCTACCCCGTCGCCTACCGCTGTTCCTGCGAGCGCATCGGCTGTCCCATCCCCGCCCGCCACCCCGTCTCCTTCGCCTGGCAGACCCAGTCCACCACCGACCGCGCCCAGATCCTGCGCTGGGCGCAGGGCGACCCTCAGGCCAACTTCATCACCGCGACCGGCATGGTCCACGACGTCCTCGACGTCCCGCTGGAGGCCGGGCGGCGCGCCCTGGAGAGCCTGCTGGACCAGGGCATCGAGGTGGGACCCGTGGCCGAGGCCGGCGGGGAGGGCGAGGAGGGGCGGGCCCTGTTCTTCACCGCCACCCGGGGCACCCCGGCGGACGAGGACGAGTGGTGGCCCTGTGAGCTGGACTGCCGCCCCGAGACCATGGACGAGCACCCGGGGCTGCGCTGGCACTGCCGGGGCAGCTATGTCCTGGTGCCGCCCGCCCGCCTCCCCGGCGACCACGACGTCCACTGGGTCCGCGGCCCCGAGCATCCGCTCCCGGACCCGCTGACCCTGCTGGAGTCCCTCACCGACGCCTGCGCCCGCTACGCGGGCGAGATCGAGGCCGCCGAGGACGGCGCCCCCGAGGTGGCCTGGCCCCTGGGCCGCCGCTGACGCCACCGGCCGGATACGCCTCGGGGTCCCGGCGGGGCACGTCCGTATCCCTCGCTGCGTGTCGTGATGGACGTCCGTCCGTGCTCGCCACCCCGCTCCGTCTGGTGCCGATGACGGAGAGGGCGCGCACCGGTGTGGGTCAGCGTACGCATGCGTACGGACGCTCCCGTTTCGCCGCTGCGCGCCCACGCTACGGAACTTTCTCCTCCGTCCTCCTCTGACACTCTGGGCGCCATGTCCGAGAACGAGATGACGACGTACGGCATCGGTGACGGGCCCGCGACCCGGGTCAGCCTCTCCCCGCCGGCGGGCACGGTGGAGGCGATCCGTGCCCGGACCGGCGGGCGCGGTTTCTCCGCCTTCGTCGCCTCGGTCGTCGAACGGGAGCTGAGAGGGCTGGCGCTCGACGCGTATCTGACCGACCACGAGAGCCGTCGAGGGCCGCTGTCGGAAGCAGCGAGACGACGTGCGCGACAGGTGCTCGACGAGGTCTTCGCCGAGGAGGACGCGAGAGGACGTCCGCTGGCGCGGGAGTCCAGGCAGACCACGCCGACCGACAAGGAACGGCGGGAGTCGGCGGAGCGGACACGCGCCTACCTGGCGGAGCACTTCGGGGTCGAGGTGAGCGACGAGGAGAGCGCCGCGATGGGGCGGCGGCCCAAGGAGGCGTGGCCCGGCCGGGCGTCCGGGCTCAGGAGCCCTTCGCCGCCGTCAGGCCCGTGATCCGGCCGAGCACCGTCACCTTGCCGCCCGGGGCCTTCGGGACCACGACCGCCTGGCTGGAGACGCGTTCCTTGGTGAGGGAGGAGCGGACCTGGCCGGTGAGCAGGGCGCGCACATCGGGGGTGACGGGCAGGGCGACGCCCGGGGCGGCCGTCTCCCGTTCGAAGGTGCGGACGGTGAAGAAGACCAGCGCGTCACCGTCCGCCGTGACCAGGCCGAGCGGGGCGTAGTCGCCGCCCGTGACGGCCTGGTCGATGTACTGGGTCGTCTTCCCGGGCCGGTTGGCGTCCTGACGGCGGTCCGCGCGCCAGTCCGAGGTGTGGGGCCCGTCCCGGAAGTGATCGGGCCTGCCGCTGGTCAGATACGCGACGTAGTCCCGGCTCAGTGCGGCGGGCCGGTGGGCGAAGGCAGTGCTGTCGGCCGGGACGGGCACGCCGTGCCCGTCGGCGTCCTTCCTCAGCGCCGGGATCTGCCCGGGGGAGAGGATCGAGAGATAGGCGGCGCGCCAGGGCTGGCCCGGCGCGTTGCGCAGGAAGACCAGCACCCAGCGGTTGTCGGCCGCGCTCTTGTCGTCGTCCCGGTTGGAGTCGGTGTCGGCGAGGAAGTAGCGGGGCCAGCCCGCCTTCTTGGGGATGGTGAATGTCGCGTCGGTCAGTTCCAGCGGTACGTGTTCGGGGTTGCCGTCGGGGAAGTTGACGCTGCGGGCGCGCAGCCCCGCCTGGTTGATCGCGCCGAGGGGGCCGGTGACCCGGCCGACCCCGAGGGCGGGGTCGTACGCCTTGTCGGCCGCGTTGTACGCCGTCGTGAACGCGCGCAGGGCGTCGGCGGCCTCGGCGGGGGTGGCGACGGGGACGACGAGCCGTTCGCCGTGCACGGTGACACAGCCGGTGGCGGTGAGCGCGAGGGCGGTGGCCAGGAGAACGGCCCTCCCCCGTGGCCGCGTTCGGCGTGGGAACCGGAACCGTCCCATGACCCGCATCGGCCGCATCGGCGTTCTCATCGGTCGTCTTCCCCTGACCCAGCCCGATCCATCAGCAGCACCCTAGCCGCCCGCACCTCCCGGCGCGGCCCGGCCCCGGCGCCGACGCGGCCCGGGCGGCGGCGGAACGGGCTCCCGGCGACGGGAATCCCGGCCCCGGGGAACGGCCCCCGGCCCGTCCGGCTACGCGCGGGCGTGCCGGTGCGTGCCGGGGGTTCGGCTACCCGCGGGCGGGCCGGTGCGGCAGGATCACCGGCGAGGCGTCCCGGGGGTGCGGGAAGACCTCCACCGGGTGCCGGTAGACCCGGGTCAGCAGCTCGTCCCGGAGTACCTCCTCCGGTGGGCCGTCCGCCGCCACGCGTCCCTCGTGCAGCACCGCCACCCGGTCCGCGTACGCCGCCGCGAGCCCCAGGTCGTGCAGGACCACCACCACCCCGTCCCCGGCCGCCGCCCGCTCCCGGCAGATCCGCAGCACCAGTTCCTGGTGGCGCAGGTCCAGCGCGGCCGTCGGCTCGTCCAGCAGGAGCAGCGGGGTCCGCTGGGCGAGGGCGCGGGCCAGGGCGACCCGGGCGCGCTCACCGCCGGAGAGCGCGGAGAAGGGCCGGTGCGCGAACGCGGTCGTCTCGGTCGCCGCCAGCGCCTCGGCGACGGCGGTGTCGTCCTCGGCACCGCTGTCGTGAGGGTCCTCCCGTACCGTGCCCGCCCACGGCGCCCGTCCCATCCGTACGACGTCCTGCACCGGGAAGGGGAAGGAGAGCGCCGTGGACTGCGGCAGTACGGCCCGGCGCAGGGCGAGTTCGGGGGCGCTCCAGTCGGCGGCGGGGCGGCCCGCGAGGCAGACCGTGCCCGCGTCGGGGGTGAGATCGGCGGCGAGGGCGGCGAAGAGGGTCGACTTGCCCGCGCCGTTGGGGCCCACGAGCGCCAGGACCTCGCCCGCGCGGGCGCTCAGATCGACCCCGCGCAGGATCTCGCGGCCGCCGAGCCGCACCCGCAGCCCGCGCGCCTCGGCGAGCACCGTGCCGGGCGCGGGACGCGCGGGCACCCGCCGCCGCCGGGTGCCGAGAACACGGGAACCGACACCGGAACCGGCACGGGAACCGACGGCACCGGAACCGAAGAGCCCGATCATGCCCAACCACCTTGCTGACGTCGTGTCCTGCGGAGCAGCCAGAAGAAGAACGGGCTGCCGAAGAGCGCGGTGAGCACCCCGAGCGGCAGCTCGGCGGGTTCGGCGACCGTCCGCGCGGCCAGGTCGCCGACGGCCAGCACCAGCGCCCCGCCCAGCGCGGAGCCGGGCACGAGGAAGCGGTGGCCGGGCCCGTTCACCATCCGCAGCAGATGCGGCACGAGCAGCCCGACGAAGGTGATGATCCCCGCGACCGCCACGGCGGCGGCGGTCAGCAGCGCCACGACGAGGATCAGCGCGATCCGCAGCCGCTCGACATCGACGCCGAGATGGCGGGCGGGCCGCTCCCCGAGGGCGAGCAGATCGAGCTTGCGCGCGTACAGGGGCGCGATGGCCAGCCCCAGCAGGGTGCAGGGGAGGACGGCGAGCACCTTGGGCCAGGTGGCCTGGGAGAGGGAGCCGAGCTGCCAGAAGGTGATCTGGGTGATCTGCGCGTTGTCCGCGAAGAAGATGAACAGCCCGATCAGCGCGCCCGCGAAGGCGTTGACGGCGATCCCGGTGAGGATGAGGGTCACCACCTCTGTCCGTCCGCCGGAGCGGGAGAGCGCGTAGACCAGCAGTACCGTCGCCAGACCGGCGATGAAGGCGCTGACGGTGACGGTCCAGTTGCCGAGGAAGCTCAGCCCGAACGCGATGGAGGCGACGGCGCCGACGGCCGCCCCGGCGGAGATGCCGATCACGCCGGGTTCGGCCAGCGGATTGCCGAACACGCCCTGCATCAGCGCACCCGCACAGCCCAGGGACGCGCCGACGAGGAGCGCGAGGACGACCCGGGGCAGCCGTACATTCCACAGCACGCTCTCGCCGACCCGGTCCAGTGGCTGACCGCCGAGCCCGATCCGGTGCCGTACGGAGGAGAGGACATCCCCGAGCGGGATGTCGTAGGCGCCGTATCCGGCGGAGACCAGCGCGATGAGCAGCAGCGCGGCGGTGAGTCCGGCGGTGAGCGGCCAGGCGCGGGAGCGGGGGGCCGCGGGGGTCGCGGACGGTACGGGCGGTACGGGGACGGGCTGGCCGGAGGCGTCCGGCGTCGTGCCGGGGGTCGCCGTGGCACGCGCCGCCGGGGGTGGCGTGGCGGCCCGCTCGGGCGCCCCGGTGTGGTCCTCCGCGCGGGGCGCGCCCGGCGGTTCAAGCGCCGTGCCGGTCGTGCCCGTCGTCCCCGGCGCCGTGCCGGTCGCGCCCGGTGCCGCACCCGCCATCCCCGCCGTATCCGGTGCCGCGTCCGCCGGGCTCACCGCCTCCGGCTCCGGCCGTCCGCGCCCGGTCCCGTGCCGTGTCGTCATCGTCCGCGCCCGTCCGCGTACAGCTGGTCCACCAGGGAGGTCAGCACCTCGTCCGTGCGCGGGCCGTAGTTGAGCAGCACCCCGTCCGGGATCGACACCACCCGGCGGTCCATCCCGGCCGGGGTCTGGGCCACGCCGGGGATCTTCACCAGTCCGTCGACGCCGCCCACCGAGTCCAGGCCCTTGGACATGACCAGGATGGCGTCCGGCGCGGCCTTGGCCAGCGCCTCGCTGGTGATGGCGGTGAAGTCCTTGGTCAGTCCGGACTCCTTGCCCGCGTCGATCGCGCCCGCCGCCTCCAGCAGGGAGGAGGCGCCCGAGTCCCGGCCGCCCAGGAGGTAGACGGAGGCGGTGCCGCGCAGATAGAGGAAGGCGACCCGGGGCTTGTCGCCGGAGGCCGGGCGGGGGATGTCCCGCTGGGCGGCGGTGATCCGTTCCTGGGTGCGCCGGGTGAGTTCGGCTCCGGCGTCCCGTACGCCCAGGGCCGAGGCGACGGCGTCGATCCGGGGCGCGACGTCGGCGAGTCCCTTCGCGGTGGCCACCACGATCAGGGGGATGCCCGCGTCGCGGATCTGCTGGATCGATTCGGCGGGGCCGGAGACGGTCTCGGCGAGCACGAGGGTCGGCCTGAGGGAGAGCACGCTCTCGGCGGAGACATCGTGGCCCCGGGTCACCACGGGGAGTCCCGCGGCCTGTTCGAAGGTGGCCGTGACATCGCGGGCCACCACCCGGTCGCCGAGGCCGAGGGTGTAGACCAGCTCGCTGAGTGAGCCGGTGAGCGGGATGATCCGGTCCACGGAGGTGACGGTGACCTTTCGGCCGTCCGCCGAGGGGACCGTGACCGGAAGCCCGGGCGTGGGTGTACCGGCCAGGGGTTCGACCCGGTCAGGGGTGGCCGAGGCCGACTGCCCGTTCGGTTTCGGCGCCGAAGCGGAATCACCGCCGCACCCGCTCACCACCAAGGTGACGGCGAGCGCGGCAAGGGCCGCGCGCACCGTGCGAGTCGCGCGCGCCGAGCGCGCCTTGGCCTGTGAAAGCACCGGAAACACCGTCCTGTTCGTCCGTGGCGGGTCATGGAGGACCGGGCCCTCCGGCCGTTGGCGCCCGGGCGTACTGGCCGGAACACCCCGTTCGCAAGGGGTGCCGACGACCGGAAACGGAATCCCTGGGCTATCGGCGGAGGCTGGGTATAGCTTAGGTTAGCCTTACCTTGCTTCACCAGGCCGTCACCCCCCCTCGCCCTCTCGGAGGAATCCGTCATGCTGCCCACACGACCGGCCCGCGCGTTCGCCGTCGCGCTTCTCGTGGCCCTGCCGGGAGCGCTCCTCCCGGCCGGTGCAGCCCAGGCGGCCGAGCGGACGGTCCAGGGCGGACGGCTCGACTGGGGGCTGAAGTCCTCGTTCCAGAAGTACGTCACCGGCCCCATCGCGGGCGGCGGTTACCGGCTGAGCGCGGGCGCCGCCACCATCGGCACCAGCGGCTTCCGCTTCCACTCCGCCCGGGGCGGCTACGACCCCGGGACCGGCGCCTTCGAGTCCCGCTTCACCGGCGGAGTCCACTTCACCGGCCACCGCAAGCCGAGTGGCGAGCACGAACTGGAGCTGACCCTCGCCAACCCCACCGTCAAGGTGAGCGGCGGCCGGGGCACGCTCCACCTCGACGTGGTCAGCAAGGCCCGGGGCAGTGGCAAGGTCACCCGCGCCGCCCAGGTCGGCTTCGCCGCGCTCGACCTCTCCGGTATCGATATGCGCGGTGGCACCAGCCCCATCACCCTCACCAACGTGCCCGCCACCCTCACCGCGCGCGGGGCCACCGCCTTCGCCGGGTTCTACCCGGCGGGCACCCCGCTCGACCCGGTCAGCCTCCGTGTCGACGTACGGCAGACGGAGCGGCGGCCCGCCGCGCCGCCGAAGAGGCCCGCCGAGGCCCCGGCGCAGAAGCCCGCGACACCCGCCCGGGCCGCCCACGCCTTCCAGGACGCCGCCGTGGACTGGGGGGTGCGCCGCACCTTCCGCGAGTACGTCACCGGCTCCATCGCCCAGGGCCGCTGGACCCTCAGCGGCGGCGCCCAGGACGGCGGCGCGCTCTTCCGCTTCCCGCGGGGCACGGGCACCTACGACCCCGCCGCCCGGACCCTGGACGCCTCCTTCGCCGGAGCGGTCCGCTTCACCGGGCAGCACCTCGACCTCACCCTCAGCGCCGTATCCGCCAAGGTCACGGCGGGCCGTGGCACCCTCAGCGCCGATGTGACCAGCGCGGGCACGACCACCAGGGCCGTTCCCCTGGTCACCTTCGCCGCCCCGGACCTCACCCCCGAGGACGGTCTCGCCTCCCTCACCGAGGCGCCCGCCACCCTCACCGCCGAGGGCGCCCGCGCCTTCGGCTCCCTCTACCGCGCGGGCACCGCGATGGACCCGGTCTCGCTCGCCGTGGCCGTGGACCGGGCGGCGGCCCTGCCCGCCCTGCCGGACCTCGGCGACGACACCCCGGCCACCACCCCGCCGCCGCCCGCCCCCGCCACCCCGGCCGCGCCGGAGCCCGTCCCGGCCGCCGCGTCCGCCGACGACGGGGAACTCCCCGTCGTGGCCGTCGCCGCCGGAGGGGCCGGGGCGCTCGCCCTCACGGCCGTCGCGTTCCTTCTCGTACGCCGTCGCCGCGATCGTCGCCCCACACAGACCGGCTGAGTCCCTCCGTACACCCCCCAGCATCTCCCGAACCCCCCTTTCACCCAGGAGAAACCGCCATGCCAGCCACTCGCCGTCCCCTGACCCTCGCCGCGGCGGTCGCCACCGCCACCGCGCTCGGCGCCACCGCGCTCGCGCTGCCCGCCGCCGCGGCGGGCCCCGCCGGGAAGGCGGCCGAACCCGCCACCGGCCAGCAGGCACCCCGGGCCGGGGCCTCCGGTATCGGGCTCAAGGACGGGACACTGGACTGGGGCTTCAAGAAGGAGTTCCGCGACTACGTGGGCCGTGGCGGGTCCATCACCGTCAAGGACGGCGCCCAGCAGGCCGCCGGGAACGGCCCGTTCACCTTCACCGGCGGGGTCGGCACCTACGACCCGGCCACCAAGGGGACCCGTACCTCCTTCACGGGCACGGTCGTCTTCGCGGCCCAGCACTTCACCCTCACCCTCACCGATCTGACGATGGTCAGCGACCGCACCAAGGGCTCGGTCCAGGGCGATGTGACGATGGTGCCCGCCGCCGGACCCGGCGCCGGGAAGAAGACCGAGTACCGGGACATCGCCCTCGCCCAGCTCGATATGACCAGGGCCACGCCGGGCCAGGGCGCGGGCGGCGCCATGGTGTTCAGGGACATACCGGCGACGATCACCAAGAAGGGCGGGGAGATCTTCCACTACCCGGAGGGCGAGAAGCTGGACCCGGTGACGCTCTCGGTGAAGGCGGCGGGCGGTAAGCCGACGCCGTCCCCGACGGGCAAGCCGACCGGCAAGCCCACCCCGAGCCCCACCGGTAAGCCGACCTCCCAGCCCTCCGCCAAGCCGTCGGCCAAGCCCACCGCGAAGCCGAGCGCCAAGCCCACCGCCAAGCCCACGTCCAAGCCCACGCCCCCGGCCGGGAAGGCGACCGTCGTCGACGGCAATCTGGACTGGGGGGTGAAGAAGAGCTTCCGTACCTATGTCTCCGGCCCCATCGCCCAGGGCAAGGTCGAGCTGAAGGGCGGCGCGACGGCCTCCGGCAGCGGCTACCGCTTCCCGAAGGGCACGGGCACCTACGACACCGCCAAGAAGTCCCTCTCGGTCGGCTTCGGCGGCAGCGTCCGCTTCCTCGGTCACCGCACCCAGGGCCAGTACATCCTCGATCTGCGGCTCAGCGACCTCACGGTCAAGGCCAGCGGCACCAAGGGCACGCTCTACGCCGACGTCAGCACCAAGAGCAAGTCCACCGGCGCGGTGAAGAAGTACGACAACCTCGCGCTGGCCACCCTCAAGCTCCCCAGCGGCGCCCTGACCCCGAGCGGCAAGGCCGTCACGCTCAAGGCCCTCTCGGCGACCCTGACCGCCGACGGCACCAAGGCGTTCGACGGCATGTACAAGGCGGGCGAGCCGCTCGACAAGGTCACCGCCGCCGCCTCCCTGGACAAGGCCGTGAAGCTCCCGGCGAAGCCGGGCGGTTCGTCCCGGGGCGGCGCCGAGGGCGGGTCGGCGGACCAGACCGGTACCGGTGGCGCCGCGACCGGTGGCGGCGGTTCCGTCGGCGGCGGCACGGGCGCGGCGGCGATGGGCAACCTCGCCGACACCGGCGCCGAGATCCCGGCGGGCGCCCTCGCGGCCGCCTCGGCCGTCGTCGTCGCGGCGGGCGCGGGCGTGGTGTTCGCGGCGCGCCGCCGTGGCGCCCGGACCTGACGGTACGCCTGCCGCCCGCGTCTGACGGATCGGCCTGGCGGCCGCGCGTGACGGGCGCTTCCGGCGGATGCGCCGGGCGGTCGCGCCGGACGGTCGCGTCTGGCGGATACGCGTGACGGATACGCCGGACGGGTATGCCTGACGGGCACGGCCTCGGGGCGCGCCCCCTCCCCTCGTACGGACGGGAGGGAGCGCGCCCCGAGGC